>NZ_JAQVNX010000005.1:0-20174 GCF_028702905.1 Methanofollis sp. | reverse complement strand
GACGTGAGTGATCAGAAGAGCCACCCTGGCAAAAGAATGAGGATTCAACAGGGCCGGGTCTCCTGAAATCCGCCATAATCCCGTCTCTTTTCGTGCCCTTATCGCAGGAGTACCGGACGGCCATGATGTCGGGCATTACCTGTAGTCATACACTGGCTCAGGGGGCCGGGAAAGACCCGGTTCCCTCGATGCGTTGCATGAAAAAACGTCTCTATGGTTTGATCTGAAAAGACGCCCAAAATGGTCCCTGATGAGGGACTTTGTTCTTGAAACCGGGGGCAATTTAGCCATATTCGGGGGGGTCGTACCTCATCGCCCGTGCCGACCACCCCCGGCTAAGGGGTCATTGGAGAATATGTTTCCAGAGCCGAAAAAAGATATTTCAGGCCGAGAGGGGCCTGAGTTTTTCGACGACGCGGTCGACCTGCTCGACCGCGGTGCCGATGTAGTTGTCCGGGTTGAGGAGGACGGCGATCTCTTCGGAGGAGAGGACGACCGCGACCTTCGGGTTCTCTTCGAGAACGCCGGCGATGCTCCTCTTCTCCGCGAGGGCGGTCATGCTCGCCACACGGACGGCCTCGTGGGCGTCCTGCCTGCCCATGCCCCGCCTGGTCAGTTCGATCATCACCGACTCGGCCAGGTTCACGCCGTGGAGGAGGTCGAGGTTCTTCCTGATGTTCTCCTCCCTGATGGTCAGGCGGTCGAGCACCCTGGTCATCACGTTGAGGATGTGGTCGGCGAGGACAGAGGCCTCGGGAAAGACCACCCTCTCGCAGGAGGAGTTGGTGAGGTCGCGCTCGTCCCAGAGGGTGTTGTTCTGGAGGGCGGGCTCGACCATCGAGCGGACGATGCGGGCGAGGCCGCAGACCTGCTCGCTCTTGATCGGGTTCCTCTTGTGGGGCATCGTCGAGGACCCGACCTGGTTCTTGCCGAAGGCCTCCTCGACCTCGGCGATCTCTGTCCTCTGGAGCGACCTGATCTCGACCCCGATCTTGTCCAGGGTGGTGGCCATGTTCGCCAGGAAGAGGACGTACTCGGCGTAGCGGTCGCGGGAGATCACCTGGTTGGAGACGTCGACGGCAGAGAGTCCGAGGTACGCCATCATCGCGGGCTGGACCTCAAGCCCCTTCATGCCCAGGGCTGCCTGCGTCCCGACGGCGCCGGTGAGCTGGCCGACCGCGACTCTTGGCCGCATCTCGCGGAGGCGCTCGATGTGCCTGCCGACCTCGCTCGCCCAGATCGCGAAACGCAGGCCGTAGGTCGTCGGCACCCCGTGCTGGCCGTGGGTGCGTGCCACGCAGACGAGGTTTTTCGTCTCTTCGGCGCGGCGGAGGAGGACGGCGAGGAGATTCTGGAGTTTCTCCTCGACCAGGTCCATCGCCGCCTTCATCTGGAGGCCGGTGGCCGTGTCCAGGATGTCGTTCGAGGTGGCGCCGAAGTGGATCCAGCGCCCGGCGTCGCCGCAGACCTCGGTGACGGCCTTGACGACGGCCATCATGTCGTGGTTGATCTCGGCCTCGATCTCGTTCGCCCGTGCGAGGCTGGCCTCTCCCGCGCACTCCTTGATCGTCGCCGCGGCATCGGCCGGGATCACGCCGCACGCCGCCTCGGCCTGTGCGAGGGCGACCTCTGCCGCCACTATGCACCTGAACCGGTTCTCTTCGCCCCAGACGGCCTTCATCTCCGGAGTGCCGTACCGGTAGTCTATCGGGTGGATCGCCATGGGGAATAGTGTCGGCGTGCGGTGATAAAAGGGGTGTGCGTCGGGATAGGAGACCGGTCGGCCAGGGAAAAGATGAAGATGGGATCCATCCCGCCCCCGGCCCATGGTCCGGGAAATATTATGGCGATTGGGATAAAAATTGACATATGCAAACCCCCGGCCACCTCTTCTTCTGTTTTGCCATCTGTCTTGCCCTCTGCCTCATCGCCGCCGGGTGCACCGGCCTTGCGGGAGCGCCGGAGAACGAGGCGACCGTCGTCCTCCAGCCCAACGCCCCCGGCCTCCCGCTCACCGGGATCTGGAACATCGTCCTGGAGAAGACCGGCGCGACAAACGAGACGGCCGTGCTCAACAGCGCCGACCTCATGATCGGGGCGGACGGAGAAATGGAGAGGATGAGCCTTGAGTTCTGGGACGGGAGCGAGGGCAACGCGGATCTGGTCCATGTTGATCTCTCGTTCTTTCCTGACAGGGCAGGGAAGATCTCCTGGTCACGAGCGGCATCTGAGTCGGTGCCGGTGAGCCTCCACCCCCTCGACGTCCTCGGCGAACTGGAGCAGGTCGACTTCGCCGACCTCCACCTCGGGAAAAAAGGGCTCTGGATCGAGGTCTCTGGATCGAGAGGCTCGATCGGGTACGGCGGCGGGGACTACGACCTCGCCCTCCTCGAAAACGGCACCTTCACCCCGCTCAGGGAGGTGCGGTTTGCCGGGGACGTGCAGGGGTGTCCGATCACTATCATGGGGAGAGACGGTCAGGGAGGAAACGTCACCATCACCGAGACCCGCGATTTCCTCTTCTGGCGTGACGTCAGGACGTCCACCACCTACCAAGAACCCGACCCCGAGCGGGAGAACATCGTCGCCTTCGTGCCGGAGAGTCTGGCGATGGCCGACCATCTCTCTCTCCAGCCGTTCATTCCCCAGAGGGACGGCAGTTCCCAGGTCCATCCTCTCTCTCCCCCGGCCTGCCGGTCGGCATCCGGGTAGATATAGGTTGTGACCTGACCGCGAGGGCCCCGCCGATCTCCAGGGTGGCGCTTGCGACCCTGAAACTCTCCGACGCCTCTGCCGCCGCGAGGACGGCCCGGCTGATCCTGTCCTTCACGGCCCTCCTCTCCATCACCGGGGCGATGTACCGCACCGTCACCCCGACCCAGTTGTCGGTGAGGGCGACGAAGGTCATGGGCTCGACGCTCCGCCTGGTGAGATAGTACTCCTGCCTGATCCGGTCGATCTCCTCTCCGGCCGCATGGACCGCCTCCCCTGTCTCCTCCCGTGCGATGGCGAGAAATGTCTCTGCCGCCTCCTCCCAGTCGCCCCCATACGCGATCGGGACCGTGACCTCGTCCCAGAGGAAGGTGAAGTTCCGGGTATAGTTGCTCACCGCCCCGGAGATGATGGCGCTGTTCGGGACAGAGGTGATGCGGCCGTTCGGCTGGTCGCCCGAGACCCACCCGCCGATCTCCATCAGCACGGTGTTCAGAAGGCCGATATCGATCACGTCCCCGGCGTGTCCGTCTATCTCGACCCTGTCGCCGATGCTGAAGGGCCGGGCGATGAGGATGATCAGGCTCCCGACAAAGTCCTTGAAGACGTCCTGGAGGGCGATGGCAAGGCCGGCGGCGATGATCCCGTACGAGAGAAGGAGGGTCTGGGGGTTCTCGACCCAGATCCTGATCACCACCGCGAGGATCAGGACGAGGGAGATGATGGACACCGCCTTCCTCACCGAGTACCGTGCTATCTCAGACCTGACCGCCCTGGTCAGCACCCTCTCGGCGCCGAGCCTGAGGAGGAGGTGGATGACGGCGACGGTGAAGACGGTGAGCGCGAGCTTTTCCAGGAGCAGGTCGGGGTAGAGCCTGTCGGCCGCCCAGAAAAGCCCTGCGGTGAGAAGGAGCGCGATAAATATGGCGACGTCCCCTTTTGCCATTCCCATCCCCCCTCCGACCTTGTCCTCCCCTCTCTTAACCCTTTGTCAGACCGACCCAATACTACATCTGGCCCGCCGACAAAGAGATACAGAATGGACCCGCTTGATGACTGGTTCCCGTATCCGGCCTTCCGCCCCAACCAGCGCGAGATGCTGGCATTTGCCGCGGAGACCGCGCGGTCCGGCGGGATCGCCATGATCGACGCCCCGACAGGGAGCGGGAAGTCGAGCGTCGTCTCGGCCCTCCTCGCCGAGCGCAACGGGCGCAAGGTGATCGTGGCGGTGCGGACGATCTCGCAACTCGCCACCTTCATCAGGGAACTCGCCCTTGTCAGGAAGAAGCAGCCTTCGCTGACGTTCTCGTACCTTGTCGGCAAGGGCTCGATGTGCCCGCTCGGCGGCGAGGGCGATCCGTACAGGCGGTGCGAGGGCGTCAAGGCCTTCTCCTCGGCACTGATGCGGGAGAGGGCGCAGAAGGGCTCGCTCGTCCCCTCGGAGGACCGGACGATCCAGGACCAGATCCGGCACCTGGACCCGGAGCACCCCCTCATCTGCCCGTACTTTATCAGGAGCAAGGTGTTTGTGCGGGGCGACGAGGAGAGCGCCCTGCGGATGGCGTCGTCCGTGACTCTCAGGCAGAAGGCCGACAGGGTGAAGAGCGAGGCGATCGCCCCGGAGAACCTGAAGTCCTTCTGCAGCGGCATGTGCCCGTACGAGACGATGATGCAGGCGGCGCGGGGGGCCGACGTCCTCATCTGCAACTTCCACCACCTCTTCAACGACGAGATCAGGGACCAGCTCTACGCAACCCTCGACGTCGAGCCCAAAGACGTCCTCCTCCTCATCGACGAGGCCCACAACTGCGGCGACGTCGTGGAGGGGATCCAGAGCGTCGTCCTGGAGGACGAGATGCTCGGGCAGGCGATGACCGAACTCGCCCACCTCTCGCGGACCATGAAGGACGTGAACGCCGTCCGCCAGATCCTCCCCAATATCGAGACATTCATGGAGGCCCTCAGGCGCTCGGAGAAGGGGGAGGACTGGTTCGACCCCGGGATCTTTCATCGGTCGGTGGTCAGGGGTTCGCTGTACAAAAATCTCGAAGAGATCGTCGGCGACCTCTCCAGGATCGCCGAACGCATCTCCGAGAAGAACAAGAGCGCCGGGGTCTACAAGGAGAGCGCGATCGAGCGCCTCACCGACTTCATGTACAGGGTCTTCCGGGCCGGGGCCGACCCGACCTTCCTCACCCTGTACCGCTCTGCCGAGGGGAAGGTGGAACTGGAGGTGCGGAACATCGATCCCGGCGAGAAACTCCAGGAGATCGGGCAGGCTCACGCCGCCTGCATCCTCATCTCCGGCACTCTCTCGCCCCTCGACGCCTACAGGAAGTACTACTTCGGCGACATCCCTGTGCAGACCCTCTCCCTCCCGAACAGTTTCCCGAAGGAGAACCGTCTCGTCGCCTGCGGTCGGGATGTCACCACCGCCTACAGGATGCGCCAGAACAAACAGAACACCGAGAGGATCGTCGAGTACATCAGGGCGTTCGCCCATGCCCGCGGCAACCTCGCGGTCTACTTCCCCTCGTACCAGATCCTGAACACCTACGCGCAACTCTGCGGCGGCCGGATCAACGGGAAAGAGATCTTTACCGAGCCGAAGGAGTCCAGGGAGGCGACGGCCTCCCTGAAGGAGTTCGTCTCCCTCCCGCAGAAAGGGCGGGCGGGTATCCTCTTTGCCGTCTGCGGCGGCAAGTGGAGCGAGGGCCTCGACTACCGCGGCGAGATGCTCCGCGGGGCGATGGTCGTCGGCCTCCCACTCGCTCCCTACAACAGTGTCAGGAAGATGGTGATCGAGTACTACAAGCACAAGTTCGGGCGCGAGGGCGAGTTCATCTCGTACACCCTCCCCGCGATCAACAGGGCCACCCAGGCCCTCGGCCGGGTGCTGCGGACACCGGAGGACACCGGTGTCCTGGTGCTCGCGGAGGAGCGCTTCCTGGACTCGGGCGTCTTCGCCGGCCTCCCTCCCTGGATGCAGCAGGAGATGGAGAGGTGCGACGTCGTCAGGTTCAGGGAACTCGTGGCGAAGTGGAAGTAGAGGGCCGAGGATTCCCGTGCCGGGGGACTTTTGCCCCCGGTCCCCCCACCATTGGGATAGAGGTGAGATGTTTCCCTCTCCTCAGATGGACAATGTATCTTCCCTGATTTAATGCACGACATTCTCTCCCGACCCCCACCACCACCCTTTTCTTTCACGACGCAGAACCCACCTCCAGGATGGGAGTGCAGGAAGGAAGTTGCCCCTTCGGGCTCTGGCATGTCCATGTCGTCTGGTCAGGAGACCGCGTCCTCCAGGTGCGGTTCGGGCGGTCGCCTGCCCCGGCACCCGCACCGGCTCCCTTTTTTCGGTACCTTGCCGGCGACCACGACGCCCTCGTCGGCCTTCGGAGCGCGGCAGTCGAGGGGGACTCCGTCTATGCACGGATCTACAGGGCGGTGCAGGCGGTCCCGTACGGGGAGACGGCAACCTACGGGGAGGTCGCTGCACGGGTGGGAACGGCGGCGCGGGTCGTCGGCAACGCGATGCGGGCCAACCCGACACCCCTCGTCGTCCCCTGCCACCGGGTGGTGGCGAAGGGCGGGATCGGCGGGTTCTCCCCGTCGGTTGATCTGAAGCGGACCCTCCTTGCCATGGAGGCGGGAAGACGGATATCTTAAGCCCCTGCGGCACAAATCTATGGAGTGATTTTTCCATGAAAGTGCTGATACTCGGAGCCGGTGCGGTCGGGCTCTCCCTTGCGGCCAGGCTCTCCAGGTACTGCGATGTCCATGCCGTCTGCAGAAAGCGGCATGCCGATGCGATCGCAGAGCGCGGTTTTCAGATGACCGGCCTCTGGGGCGAGGGGACATTACATTTCTCCGCCTCGGATACGGTGCCCGAAGGCGAGCGCTACGACTATATCTTCATCACCTCCAAGTCGCTTGCCACCAGGTCGGTCTGCGAGGAGTTCGCCGACGTGATCCGGGACACCGAGACTGTCAGCCTCCAGAACGGCATCGGGAACGAGGAGATCGTCGCGGCGTACACCGACCATGTGATCGGCGGCACGATCATCACCGGCTTCGAGTGGACAGGGGACGCCTCCGTCCATGTCTCGGTCGTGGGCGGCCCGATGAAACTCGGCCGCTTCCCCGACGGCCCCGACCCGAAGGTCGACGCCCTCGTCGCCCTTGTCGAGAAGGCAGGCATCCCTGTCGAGGGGAGCAGCCATATCAGGGGCGACCTCTGGGCGAAAACCCTGTACAACTCGGCCCTCAACCCCCTCGGCGCCCTGATGAGCGTCCCGTACGGGAAACTCCTCCACCCCATGACCTGGGGGATCATCGAGCACGTTGTCAGGGAGGCCTTCGCCGTCATGGCGCGGGAGGGTGTCCGCGTCCCCTGGTCAACGGCAGAGGACTACCTCGCATATCTTCATGACGTGCAGGTGCCGAGCACGGCAGAGCACCACGCCTCCATGCTCCAGGACATCAAGCACGGGCATCTGACCGAGATCGACTTCATGAACGGCGAGATTGCCGCACGCGCGACGAAGTACGGCATACTTGCTCCGTACAACAACTGTATCACAAAGCTGATGCACTTCCGCGAGTCACTTCTGGGGTAACATGCGGACGGGCATCGTGCTGGTGGGCGGCGAGGGGCGCCGGGCCGGGGGCGTGGAGAAGTATCTCTTCGAGTTCTGCGGCAAGACGTTCATCGAACGGCTCCTGGAGACCCTGAGGGGGGTGGTCGACGAGATTGTCATCGTGGCACGGAACAGGGAGCAGTGCGCCCGTTTTGCCGGCTTCGAGGATGTCGTCTGCATCTCCGACCTCAGGCCGGGTCTCGGCCCCATCGGCGGCCTCCATGCCGGGTGCCTTGCGGCGCACGGCGAGGCGCTCTTTGTCGTTGCCTGCGACATGCCCTGCATCAACGGCGGGGTGATTAACGCCCTTTTTGACGGTCTCGACGATTTCGACGCTGCCATCCCCTTCTGGAACGAGGAGATGTACGAGCCCCTCCATGCCGTCTACCGCCGCTCGGCGGTCATGGACTACCTCAGGGAGCACGAGTCCCTCTCCCTGCGGGCGATGATCCGGAGTCTCAACGCACGATATATGGATGTGGAGTCTTTCCGGGAAATGGACCCTGACCTCCTCACTTTCATGAACATCAACCATATCCACGACCTGGAGAAGTTCAGGGCCCAGTTCGAGGTGAAAACCGGGCCAGGGTCGAGGACTGATACCTGAATCTTTTTTTGCCGTGGAGAGATCCTCACCCCCTGGAGGATAGCACCTCTCGTCCCGAAAAGGAAGAGGGCCTATCCCGGGTCATTCACTCCCGGCGTCGGCCTGTCCTCTGACAATTACCGGGCCGCAAAAAAGTGGGGGCTCTATTATTCTTCCTTCGTCTCCGGCTTTTTCGGAGCTTCGGGGTGGAGCGGCGGGAAGTGGACCCTGCGGCCGCTGGCGTCGCGTGTATATTTCCCGAACTCGGTCTCGAGGAGACTGTCCCCGGTGAAGACCGGGCCGTCCCGACAGACCCGCAGGCCGTGCGGGTCGGTGGCGCAGGACCCGCAGACGCCGATGCCGCACTTCATGTACCGGTGGAGGGAGAACTGGCCGCGCTCCGCGATGCCCGCCTTCTGGAGACGGTCGAGCACCTTCACCATCATGATCTCCGGGCCGCAGACGCAGATATGGTCGTAGTCGGAAAGGTCGATCTCGTCCATCAGGTCGGTGACAAAGCCGTGGCGTCCGTCAGTCCCGTCGTCTGTGGCGATGCGCAGGGTGCACGCCGCCCTGATCAGCGGGGCGAAGAGGAGTTCGTCTTTCGTCCGCGCTCCGAGAAGGAAGGTGCTCACCTGTCCTGCCGAGACGAGGTTGAGGAGAGGAGCGGCGCCGACGCCGCCGCCGATCGCGAGAGTCTTCCCGCTCACGGTGAACCCGTTGCCGAGAGGCCCGCGGATGCCGAGGCGGTCGCCGACCTGCATCGCGAAGAGGGCCGAGGTGGCGTCCCCCACCTTCTGGACGGTGATTGAGTGGCCTGAGGAGAGGGCCATCGGGATCTCGTCGATGCCCGGCACCCAGACCATCACGAACTGGCCGGGCGAGGACGGAATGGCCGGGTCGAAGTAGAAGGTCCTGATCGATGGGGTCTCCTGCACGATCGCCTTGATCGTCACCGGCACCGGCATCGTGGGGATCTCAGTCATGGTGCGCCGCCCCCACGATCTCGTCGGCCGCATGGCCGTCCTTTGCATACAGATCCCGCCCGATCCGCTCGAAGACCCGCACGTCGTCGACGACCGCACTCCCGATCTCGACCGCCTGCGCACCGGCCATCATCATCTCGACGACGTCGTTGGCCGTCGAGACCCCGCCGCACCCGATGATCGGGATGGAACAGGCCTCGTACAGGTCCCAGACACACTTCACCGCGACGGGGAAGATCGCCTTCCCGGAAAGCCCGCCCGATTTGTGGCCGAGGACAGGCAGGCGGAGTTCGGTGGAGATCCGCATCGCCCGCACCGTATTGACGGCCACGATCGCGCTCGCCCCGCCCTGCTCTGCCGCCTTCCCGATGGTCGTGATGTCGGTGACATTCGGGGTGAGTTTGACCCAGACCGGCAGGCCGTACGAGGCGACCGCCCGCGTGCACTCGAGCACCGTCTCCGGATCAGTCCCGATCGCCGCCCCGTACCCCTCGGCATGCGGGCAACTCACGTTCAGTTCGAAGGCCTGCGCCTGCCCGGCGAACCACCCGGCGACCTCTTTGAACTCCTCGGGATTGCCGCCGAAGATGCTCGCGACCACCGGTTCGCCCTTGAGGGGCTCCAGTTCCTCGACAAAGTTCTTCGACGGGTTCGGGAGGCCCATCGCATTGAGCAGTCCGCAGTCCGTCCTGATCAGGCAGGGGCCGTGGTGGCCCGCATTGGGCGCGGGGCCGATGGACTTCGTGACCACGCCGCCGGCACCGAGCCTGAGCATCCGTGAGAGTGAGGCGCCGGTCGTCCCGAGGACGCCGGCCGCAAGGATGAGGTGGTTTCTCAGGCCGACGCCGCCCGCCTCGACATCGCCAGGTTTGAGGGTAATCATCCTGATGAGATTGTGGGTCAGGATTAATATAGTGAGTGTCACCCGGTTTCCCGGCCCGGGCGCCGGAGGACGTTCGGCGGGGAATGGGAAGCCGTTGCCTCCCTCACGCTTTCCTGCAGGTTTTCTCGAAGGCATCCGGCACACATATACCCCGTCGGACCTCGAAGACCCAGATCCGTGGCAGATCGAAGATGTGCCTGAACAAAAAATATCTGGTTTTCTGTTTCTTGAACTTACGATTGTTCATTTCTCCGGTTCTAACAGGTCCCGGAAAGACAGAGTCGCAATCTTGAAGGGAGATTGCCATTCCCCCTCCTATCATAATGGAGGGGGTCCGGGGGGCTTGCCCCCCGGAGAAGCTCTACTACCTTCCCCTAACTGCTTGCCGGGGGACTACGCCGAAAATCAAAGATTTTCTCGACCTCGCTATCTCTCGTTCCCCGCTCAGGATTGGGCGGGGGAAGAGTGAACGTGAGATCCGAGACGGGAGCTTGCCATGCCCTCTTCTTCTCCCCCACTCTTCTAAGAAACGGCCGATAGATCCAGGGGAGTTTGTCCCCAGGATCTCATCCATCAATGACGATAACCGATAGACTTTCCCTGCCGCATCCGGCCACCCAAGATTCTACTATTTATGATTGGCATTCCCATAGAGAGATCATATGACCAGCCTCGCTGTGATCGGAACCGGCAGAGTCGGCGGCGAAGTCGCATTTCTTGCCGCAGCGCAGGGGCTCGTCGACGACCTCATCCTCTGCGACGCCGTCAAGCCCCTCGAACGCGCGCAGGTCCTTGATATCGGACACGCGGCCTTCGACGTCTCGATCGGGACCGACCCCGCCCTCATCAGGGACGCGGACATCTGCGTGTTTACCGCGGGCAGCCCGAGAACTCCCGACGTCAGGACGCGGGCAGACCTCCTCTCCGCAAACCTCCCTGTTCTCGGTGACTGCTGCCGCCACCTCGGCTCCTTCGGCGGCGTCCTTATCACCGTCACCAACCCCATGGACGTGAACAACTACTACCTCAGCCACTGCCTCGACCTCGAACCGTCGCGGTGCATCGGTTTCGGCGGGCAACTCGACAGCGCTCGCTTCGTGTACAGGCTGGCAGAAGACGGCGTGCATGCCCCAGACGCCCTGGTCCTCGGCGAGCACGGGGAACATCAGGTCCCGGTCTTCTCCCGCCTCAGCGTCCCCGTCCCCGGGGAGCAGCGCGACGCGGTGCTCGCCCATCTCAGGGGTGCGAGCATGGAGGTGATCAAGGGAAAGGGCGGCACGGTCTTCGGGCCCGCCGCGCATATCGTCAGGCTGATCGAAGCGGCGCTCGGCAGACGGCCCGACGAGGTGATCCCGTGCTCATGCATTGTCGACGGTGAATACGGCCTTTCAGGTCTTTCTCTCGGCCTCCCTGCCAGGATCGGCAGGGAAGGAATCAGGAAGATCGTCGAATGGGACCTTGACTCATGGGAAAGGCAGAAACTCGAAGAAGCGGCATCGTTCATCGGGAAACTCTGCAGGGATATCCATGTCTGAGAAACAGGCGACCCTCTTCGAGGCCGCACAGCCCGGCATCAGGATCGCGATCAACCAGGTGGAGTACACCGTCTCGGGCACAGGCCCGATCGTCCACATCTTCGGCCGCGAACCCGACGGCAGGGCCGTGCACCTCCAGGTGACAGGCGTGCGGCCGTATTTCTATGCGCCTGTCGACGAGGTTGCGGAGATGGTGGCAAAAAAAACCCTCCCCTCTCAGGTCACCGCGGTGGACGATCCCCTCTACCGCTCGATCAAGGGCGAGGACCTGAAACGCCTGTACACCTTCAGGCCGACGGACGTGCGCGACATCCGTGACCTCTACTCGCACCACTTCGAGGCCGACATCCCCTTTGCGACGCGCTATATGATCGACGCCGGCCTCACCGGCGGGGCCGAGGCGCCCGCGGAGATCGCCGACCAGACCGAGGTCTCCCCCGCGGAGGTCGAGGCCCCGGCACGCCTCTGTTTCATCGATATCGAGTGCGAGGACGTGCGGGGCTTCCCCGAACCCGGACGGGACGCCATCATCTGCATCACCGCCTGGGACTCCTTCGACGACGCGTACTCCACCTTCCTGTACGCCTCGGCCGGCACCTCGCCGCAGTTCTCCGAGGAATGGACCGCAAAGAACGGCTGCCTCTGGAAGGGTAAGAGCAGGCACACCGTCTGCTCGTACCCCACCGAAGTGGAGATGCTGAAGGCCTTCGTCGCCTATATCAGGGAGAAAGACCCCGACATCCTCTCCGGCTGGAACTTCACCGACTTCGACTTCCCCTACATCACCGGCAGGATGCAGGCACTCCGCCTCAACCCCGCCGACCTCTCCCGCCTCCCCGGAATGACCGAGCGGGCCGCGGTGCGTGGCCGGGCCCTCTTCGACCTCCTCACTGCCTACAAAAAACTCCAGCCCTCGCAGAAGGAGTCGTACCGCCTCGACGCCATCGCCGAGGAGGAGGTCGGCGAGAGGAAGGTCCGCTACACCGGCACGGTCAGCGGCCTCTGGGCCGACGACCCGGAGAAACTCGTCGAGTACAACTGCACAGACGTGGAACTCTGCGTGCGCATCAACGAGAAGAACAATATCGTGGACTTCTACAGGATGATCGCACGCTACGTCGGCGTACCCCTCGACCGCACCCTCAACTCCTCGAATGTCATCGACATCTACATCCTGAGAAAGGCGCACGGCAAGTTCGTCCTCCCATCCAAGGGAAACGTCGTCGCCGACGAGTTCGAGGGCGCCACCGTCTTCGAGCCCTCCCTCGGCGTGAAGGAGAACGTCGTCGTCCTCGACCTCAAGTCCCTGTACCCGATGGCGATGATGACCATCAATGCCTCGCCCGAGACCAAGGACCCGGCAGGCGAACTCACGGCGCCAAACGGCATCAGGTTCAGGAAGGAACCTGACGGACTGACCCGGAGCATCCTTGCAGAACTGATGACCGAGCGCGACGCCCTGAAAAAGCGCCGGAACGAGCACCCGTACGGCTCGCCAGGGTACACCCTCCTCGACCTCCAGCAGGGCGTGATCAAGGTGATCATGAACACCTACTACGGGGTCTCCGGTTATTCCCGGTTCAGGCTCTATGACCGGGAGATCGGCGCCGCTGTCACCTCGGTCGGCCGTGCGATCATCGGGCACACGCGGCAGGTGATCACCGAAATGGGCTACTCTGTGCTGTACGGGGACACAGACTCGTGCATGGTCGAACTCCCGAATGCACCCCTTGAGGAGACGATCGCAATGGCCCGCACGATCGAGGCGCGCCTCAATGAGAGTTACTCGGTCTTTGCCCGGGAAACCCTCCATGCCGACCGCCACTACTTCTCCATCAAGTTCGAGAAGATTTATGCCCGCTTCTTCCAGGCAGGCAAGAAGAAGCGGTACGCAGGCCACCTGGTCTGGAAGGAGGGAGTCGAGGCCGACAAACTCGACATCGTCGGTTTCGAGATGAGGAGGAGCGATTCGCCCCAGATCACGCGCGAGGTGCAGGAGCAGATCCTTTCCCTCATCCTGAAGGGGGCCCCGCTTTCCGAGGTGAAGGCCTTCCTCGGCAACGTGATCAGGACGTACCGCCGCGGCGGTTATTCCCTTGACGAGGCCGGGATCCCGGGCGGCATCGGGAAGGCGCTGGAGGAGTATGAGATCAAGGACGCGCATATCAGGGGTGCGGTCTACTCAAACACCTATCTTGGCACCGACTTCAAGAGGGGGAGCAAGCCAAAGAGGATCTATATCAGGTCGGTGACGGCGAAGTACCCCCAGACCGACGTGATGGACTTCGAGTACGCCGATCAGGTGCCGCCCGAGTTTGTGGTAGACTGGGAGACGATGCTTGAGAAGACGATCAAGCAACCGATCGAACGGATCATCGAGCCCCTGGGATGGACCTGGACCGACGTCGACCCTTCCCGGACGACGCTCTTCGACTTTGCGTGAGGGCGCTCGTTGCCTGAATCTCTGTATTCCCTGGCCTGTCAGGGCGGGATGGTCCGGCCCTCTCGGATCCCTGTTTGATTGTGGGACGAAATACCAATATATTTAATTTGCGCTGGCCGGCGTATGTTAGGTGTGTTTCATGGACGAGAACGAGGATAAATATCACAGGGTCTTAGACCTCCTTCAGAGGCAATATCCGCGGGGCATGTCTATCTCGGCCATCGCCAGGGACGTGGACATGAACCGCGGTTCTGTCTCCAAATACCTTGAGGTGCTCCTATCAAGAGGAGACGTGCGCATGGAACCCTTCGGCAAATCGAAGGTATACACCGCATCGCAGAGGGTGCCCTTTTCAGATCTTTTTGACTATCTTTCCAATGCCATCGTGATCCTTGATGCCGATCTCCACATTCTCATGGTGAATAAAAATTTTATCACGACATTTGGCATCCTCAGGGAACGGCATGTCATGGGCCGGGGCCTGTACGATATGGGCCTGCAGCTCTTCGACGACCAGTCTATCAGGCGGAATATTGAGAGGGTCAGGCAATCTGAGACTTTCATCACTGAGATGCAGTACATCGAGGACGGGACAAACCGGATCTTTCTCATCGAATTTTTCCCGACTGTCTCCTATGCCGGGAAACCCGGGATCATGATCAGCCTCAAGGACATTACCCGGTGGAAAAAGACGGAAGAAGCATTGAAGAACACTGAGAAGAAGATACGGACGATCTTTGAGACCGTTCCAAGTGGTATCATCTTCTTTGAGGCTGATGGAACGATTCTTAATGCGAACCAGGCCTCTCTGGACCTTCTGGGCATCAAAAGTTTTCAGGACCTGATGAATGCGAATTTATTCGATATCTCCTGCTATAAGGAGAAGATCCAGGGCCTGATCCTGCAGGCAAAGGTGGCTGAGATCGAACTTACCTGTGATTTTGATCGCCTGAGGAGAGGAGACCTGATCCCCACGACACGATCAGGGGTCGCGTATTTCTTTGTGGTCTTTGCCCCGATCGCTATGGAAGGTGGCGGTGTCCCGCACGAGTTTGCGATCCTGTTCAGGGACATTACTGCCGAAAAACTTGCCCGGAAGGAACTGATCTTCAAAGAAACCCGGTATAGGTCGTTCTTTGACAACACCTGCAATGGCGTCCTGATCTACGAGCCGATCGATGACGGCAACGAGTACCTCTTTAAAGATATCAACAGGGCGACTGAGACTATTCTACAGATGAAAAAGGAGGACCTGATCGGGAAAAAACTCTTTGAGGAGTTTCCTGACCTCCCGGATCCTGATGTCCGTGACGCGCTGATCCGGGTGCTTACCACGGAAAAACCCGAGTTCCTTGCGCCTCTCCAGTACAGGAAGGGGAAAAACTTCCCCTGGATGTCACATTATATCTTCAAACTCCCCTCAGGTGAGATCGCATCCTTTATGGTCGACGTCTCAGAGGCAGTGCGGGAGGACGCAGCCTCCCGGACGCGGGACTATTGTTCCCATAGGTGAGAGGCCGGGGTCGGTGGTGTTCGGGAGGAACGTCGGACATGGGGATTGTGATCCTGCAAATCCGGGAGCGGGCGACTGGTCCCCAGGGGAGTTCTGGTGCTCACTGTGGTCAGGTCGGGTGACTGCTCCCCCGACTTCAGTCGGGGGCATCCTGGGATGAACGGAAACTTCTGCGAAGTTTCCTTGAGGCACGGCCTTCGGTCGTACCTCTTACCCCTGAGATTGCAGTCCCAATCTCATAATATTGATCGCCGCGTTCTGGTCGCGATCCATCACCAGCCCACAATGCGGGCAGGAGTGGACACGATCAGAAAGTGTCTTTGCGACGATCATTCCACATCTGGAGCACATTTGAGACGTATTCCTGGGGTTCACCAGGATCACGCGTGAGCCAGCATCCTCCGCTTTGCTCCCTGTGATCGCGATGAACATATTCCAGGCAACATCTGCAATGCTTTTTGCCAGATGGTGGTTCGGCATGACAACGCGCCGCGGCGCGTTGTCAGCACGCGGAGCCTGACGTGTTGCGTCACGCCCGCGTTTCTGCATGTTTGTGATATTCAGATCCTCGAACACAATCGTCCCGAACCGGTCTACCAGTTGACGGGAGGTCTGATGAGCAAAATTGAGCCGTCTGTTGGCGATCCGTTCGTGGATGTGTGCGACGATCTTTCTGGCTTTCTTCCGTTCAGGTGTTCCTTTCTCTGCCTTTGAGAGTTTCCTCTGTGCTTTCGCAAGCGCTTTCTCGTCGGTGCGGAAGAACCGGGGGTTCTCGATCTTCTCTCCATTCGAGAGGGTGGCGAAGGACTCTAACCCGACATCGATCCCGACTACCGTCTCCTTCTGCGGTGCGGGAGTGGGTTCGTATTCGACCGAGAAGCAGGCATACCACTTCCCGGTTAAAGACCGCCTGATCGTGAGCGTCTTGATCGTTCCTTCGACCGGACAGTGGAGGACGACCTTCACGTCTCCGATCTTTGAGAGGTGGAGACGATCTCCATTGAGTTTGAACCCCGACTGTTTGTAGGTGATACTGTCGTACCGTCCTTTCCCCTTGAACCGTGGGAATCCAGGTTCTTTCTCGCCTGCTTTCACCCGTTGGAAAAACGCTTTGAAGGCAAGATCAACGCGCATCTGAACATTCTGAAGAACCTGAGAATAGACCGTAGAAAGTTCAGAACGTTCCTTTTTCCATTGGGTCAGGATCCTATTAGTTTCATAGAGAGAGATGGAATGCTGCTCCTGTTCCCACGCGTTCTTTCGCAATGCGAGCGTATCGTTATAGACCCACCGACAGATCTCAAGCGTTTGCTCCAGAAGAGCAACCTGAGACTTTGAGGGATAGAGTCGATACCGATGTGCCTTACGCATTGCGGGGGCATAGGATTTGACGCATAATTATAGTATCGGAGGACGGCATTCATCCCCCCACGAAAGTGGGGGGCCTTCTGCCTCTTTTCTTCGTAAACTCACAGATATAGTTTTGTGTCATTGCTCGCCATTGGGAATCTATCTCTACGCCGGTATGAGCCCTGAGAGATCCGGCCCGTGCTCCCCCCTTATACTGTGATCTCTCTGGCATGGGCGCACACAAATGTCGGATTCCTGAACCTTGCTCGTCCTCATGCATCTCTCGCCGGCCACATTATCCCGGAGTCCCGCGGGGCATCGGCGATCAATAATGGGAAACTATTTTAGTAATGACGGGGATGATCCACTGTGGATGAAATGTCCACACAGAAAACAGATCCATTAGGAAACCAATCTGGGTAGAACAACCGGGCCCCTGTATGCACAATGTGGGTTCTGCAGAGAGGACCGCAGATGATCTACACCACCAGTACGTACCCACGGTCACGTATCAAGGTTTGTGTGATCTCGCGTCTGCCCGATGATGGAAACCTTATGGTATCTATTGGAGGTCAGATACATGAAAACAAAAATTGGTTATTTTGCATCCCTGGAACAGTATAAGCCAAGGGACGCGCTTGAACAGGCAGTACGGGCTGAAAAGGTAGGATTCGATTCCATCTGGGCCGACGACCATTTCCACCCCTGGTATCATGACAATGCTCAGTCTGCTCAGGCATGGGCATGGATGGGTGCAGCACTGGAGGCAACGAAGAACATCTTCTTCTCAACCTGCATCACCTGCCCGATCATCAGGTACAACCCTGCGATTGTCGCCCAGACCTTTGCTACTCTCCGCCAGATGTATCCCGGGCGTGTGGGTGTTGCCGTGGGTGCCGGTGAGGCTATGAACGAGGTGCCGGTCACCGGCGACTGGCCGAGTGTTCCGGTGCGTCAGGACATGACCGTCGAAGCGATTGAGGTCATGCGCAAACTCTGGGAGAGCGACACACCTGTCACCTTCAAGGGCAAGTACTTCACCCTCGACAAGGCGTTCCTGTACACCAAGCCCGACGACGAGGTCCCCCTTTACTTCAGCGGTCTTGGTCCCAAGGGTGCGAAACTTGCCGGGAAATACGGCGACCACCTCATGACCGTTGCGGCTGATCCGGCAACCCTCAAGAACGTCACCATCCCGAAGTTCGAGGAGGGCGCACGTGAGGCAGGAAAGGACCCGAAAAAGATGGAGCATGCCATGCTCATCTGGTACTCGGTCGATCCCGACTATGACAAGGCCGTCGAGGGCAACCGCTTCTGGGCCGGATGTCTTGTCCCCTCCATGTTCAAGTACAAGGTCTATGACCCCAAGGAAGTCCAGCTCCACGCGAACCTTGTCCATCCCGATGTCATCAAGACGAATTATATGTGCGCAACCGATGCCGAGGGTATGATCAAGGAGATCGAGAGATTCAAGGCGGCCGGTATCGACCACTTCTGTCTTGGCAACTCCAGCCCCAACGTCAACCTGGGCATCGACGTCTTCAAGGAAGTCATCCCTGCTGTAAAGGACTGAGGGTCCTCAGGACATCTCCTTTTTACTGGCAGAACAGGGATAGTGGTGAGGTTATGAAAAAACAAAACATCGCTGAGGTCTTTGAGAATGGCGCTATGCTCTTCCCGACCCATGAACTGGAGGCGAAAGATGCGCCGTGGTATCAGCACCCTGAGTGGAAGGGGGTCTTCTTAAAGGATCTCGTTCTGGGAAATGATACCGGAGATGCCTTCAGTTACCATCTTGTCCGTGTACAGGGTGGCTGCGAGGTTGGCGATCATGTCCACAGTGACCAGTGGGAGTGGAACGCGATTCTCAGGGGATCCGGGGTCTTTGTCTTCGATGAGAAGGAGATCCCTTTTCAACCGGGCTATACCTTTGCAACGCCTCCGGGTGTCCGTCACATGGTCAGTGCCGGCAGTGAGGAACTGATGCTCCTCGCAGTGTTTATCCCGCGGGGGTGAAGATGGCAGAGGGGGAAGTGTGCGCCTCTTCCAGAGGTGCACATGTGCAATTCCTTCGGAAGTGCACAGACTCAGGCCAACAGGTGCGTGGATGACACGGCACAATCAACGAATTGTGCCAGTCAGGAAGATGCTTTGCATTTTTCGTGCAGCGAAGCCACTCTTCCCGTTCACCCCAGGATGCCCTCGACGAGAGGTAGTGCCCCAGAGTAACTGAAAATCAATTTTCGGAAATCTGACAGAATTACGTTGAGCACTAACCGGCTCTGGAGAATTCCTATTCTGGAGTGCCTGTGCCGACTACGCCCCCTGACCCCGCGTTAGGATTGGGGTGGGACGGCAATCCCTCCTTCAAATACCCTGTTCGCTCTTCCCTGGCACTATCCTCATTTCGGGGGTCCGGGGGCGTTCGTCCCCCGGTGATCTGTAAGGGGAAGGAGGGGATCCGCGTTCACTCTGTTGAAAGATTTTTGGGCTTCGAGCCCGTTGTAGAAACGAACCACCTGTCTCTTGAAAGCAGACATGCGTCTTAGAACACGTATAGGAAATTAATTTTAAAATGCAGACCCGCTCCCCAACCCAATGGTAGGGGTGGCAGGTTCACAGAGCGGAGCATTATGATCTCTTCCTTTTTCATAGGAAATCCTCACACTCTGGTTGGGGTAACACCTCTAATCCCACAGTGAGAGTGCGGATCCACCGCCTTCTCTATCCTAAATGGGGGACAACCGACGAGAGAGTCGAGAAAGCCGGAGGGCTTCGCCCCCCGTCACCCTTACGAGGTGAACTACCCCGGCCTGAAGACAGGGGACTTCCCGCTCCGCCCCCTTCACCACCGCAAGTTAAAGGGTACGGCGACGGCATCGTCGAGGACCGTCGGCCACCATCTGCAAGAGGCCTGCCTGGACGGGATACAGGTGCTGTACCTCTCCCTTGACCTGACAGACCCGCTGACCCCGACGCCGTCCCCCTCTTCGAAGACCCCGGCTTCTTCTTCGCCGGCGTCACGGCATGGCCCGGCGGCCGGGACAGACTGGTGATGCAGTACCTGAACAATCTCAGGATCCCGTACGCGTCTTTCAGGATGGCGTCGGAGGAGGACCGGGAACTCCTTGCCTATGTGCGACAGTGTGCGGGAGACCGGGCCGGACCCCTCACAGCCCCCGGAGCACCGCCGCAAACTCGTCCAGGTACTCCTGCGTGCTCAGGCTGCCGTCAGGAAACTTTAAAGTCTCGTCCCTGCACCGGGCGATCGTCTCGTCGGACGGTACGAGAGTGACAGGCACGCCGGTGCGGGCCGACGCCGCCCGCATCGCCTCCCGAAACTCGCCGAGGCAGTAGGCCACCCGGTGCCTGTATGTGCCGCGGGTCTTCTCCAGGTACGCCGCAACGCGGACCGTCTCGATCCGCAGGAACGACCGGTGGACCGCCGGGTCGGGAGAGCGGCCGAGCATGTACCTGTACGAGGCATAGGGGTAGATCCTCGCAAGTTCCCGCGGCACCACGCCGC
>NZ_JAQVNX010000004.1 GCF_028702905.1 Methanofollis sp. | reverse complement strand
TCAAACCACCCGAGTGGGGTTTGGATGAGGCTGCGGTTGTTGCCGTAGTCGAATCTAGGTTCCGCAAGGGGGGTTAAGTCGTAACAAGGTAGCCGTAGGGGAATCTGCGGCTGGATCACCTCCTAACGAAATCGGGAAGCGGTTGCTAAACAGACCGTAAAGTTGCCAATGCCAATGAAAGGGAAGAGGGCTCATAGATCAGTGGTAGATCGCCGCCTTTGCGAGGCGGAGGCCGAGGGTTCAAGTCCCCCTGAGTCCACTTTCAATGCACCTGGAGATGCGAATCACCAGGGAAGGGCCGAAGGTCAAATCAATGACCTGTCGAGGCCGTGTATAGGTATGCACAACGGGCGTCAAATGGGTTCAGCGGAAAGCTGGACAAAAACCTGTCAGTGAATGGCTCGGTTCGAGTGCCGATGAAGGGCGTGCCAAGCTGCGATAAGCTCCGGGGAGAGGCATGGAATCTACGATCCGGAGATACCCTAATAGGACATCCTAACACTTCGGTGTTGATCCGTAAGGATCGGGAACGCCCCGAATTGAAACATCTTAGTAGGGGCAGGAAAAGAAATCAACCGAGATGTCGTGAGTAAAGGCGATCGAAAGCGACAGAGTTCAAACTGAATCCCGCAAGGGAGATGTGGTGTGGTAGGCCTGCCGTCTGGTTGTTGCGACGAAGTGGAGGTCCTCTGGAATGAGGCACCAAAGAGGGTGATAGTCCCGTACACGTATGTCAATGCATCCTGGCAGTGTCCTGAGTACCGTGGGTTGGAATTCTCGCGGGAATCTAGGGGTCATCAACCTCTAAAACTAAATACAACTCGAAACCGATAGCGTATTAGTAGCGTGAGCGAAAGCTGAAAAGTAACCCTGATAAGGTGGTTAAAAGCGCCTGAAATTGACAGGTTATAGTGTGTTACGGCGCGAAAGGATCTTCCACATGAAGGAACCCGTCGCGAGGCGGTAGTACGGGTGTGGTTGCCAGTGTCGTAACTTACGTTTTGAAGAACGGGCCAGAGAGTTTATCTTGTTGGCGAAGGTTAACCGTAGAGGGGAGCCGAAGCGAAAGCAACATGTCCGTAGCCTTCGGGTGTGGGACGACGTATTAAAAGTGCGTGAAGTCAATGGGATAAGACCCGAAGCCGGGTGATCTATGCGCGGGCAGGTTGAAGCGTGACGAAAGTTGCGTGGAGGACCGCCTGAGGTTTTGATATGCAAATCATTCTCGTGACCTGCGTATAGGAGTGAAAGATTAATCGAACCCGGCATCCGCTGGTTCCTTCCGAAACATGCCGTAGCATGACCTGGCTGGAGATAGTCGGTGAGGTAGAGCACTGATTGGGGATCCCGGGGAAGAAATTCCTCGCTCCCCTGTCAAACTCCAAATTCCCCGACATCGTAGAAGGCTGGTAGTCCGCATTACGGGGTAAGCTTGTAATGCGTAAGGGAGACAACCCAGACCGTGGTTAATGTCCCTCAATGTAGGCTAAGTGTCAACACTGAAAGGCGTCCTAGGCCAAAAACAACTGGGAGGTGAGCTCAGAAGCAGCTATCCTTCAAAAAGTGCGTAACAGCTTACCAGTCTAGGTTTAGGGCACTGAAAATGGACGGGGCTAAAGCCTACTACAGAGACCACGGAGCACCGAAAGGTGATCTAGTAGGAAGGCGTCCTGCATGGGCAGAAGCAGGGGCGTAAGTTCCTGTGGACCGTGCAGGAATGAGAATTCTGGCAGTAGTAGAAGCATAGATGGGTGAGAATCCCATCCGCCGAAGGGGCTAGGTTTCCTCGGCAATGTTCGTCAGCCGAGGGTTAGTCGGTCCTAAGTTGCACCGTAATTCGAGTGTAGCGAAAGGGAAACAGGTTAATATTCCTGTACCATTTGATCTTTGCGAAAGCGCTGACGCTTTGGGATATACTGAGCGAGGTTGTCGCCTCGTCTAAGCACCGAAGCCGGGGGAGTACCGTTATGGTGAGAACCGGGTGAATGTGTAATGGGGTAACTCGGTCGCGTCCCGGAGCCCATGAAAAGGTGATCAAATGTCCGTACCGAGAACTGACACAGGTGCCCCTAGCTGAATAGGCTAAGGCGTGTCGGATTTAATCGTGTTTAGGGAACTCGGCAAATTGGCCCCGTAACTTCGGAAGAAGGGGTGCCTGCCTGGTGATCAGGCAGGTCGCAGTGACCAGGGGGCTCTAACTGTCTAATAACAACATAGCTGACTGCAACTCCGTAAGGACTAGTATAGTCGGTGATTCCTGCCCAGTGCGAGTATCTGAACACCGGTTTCAACCGGACGAAGGACTCGTAAACGGCGGGGGTAACTATGACCCTCTTAAGGTAGCGTAGTACCTTGTCGCTTAATTGGCGACTTGCATGAATGGATTAATGAGAGCCCTACTGTCCCAAACACGAATCCGTTGAACCTTTTATCCTGGTGCAGAGGCCAGGGACCCCAAATGGGAAGTGAAGACCCCGTGGAGCTTTACTGCAGCCTGTCGCTGTGTTACGGTTTTCCTTGCGCAGTGTAGATGGGAGATGTTAATCCGTCCCTTGCGGGGGGCGGGGAGTCAACGATGAGACACCATCCTTGGTTGGCTGTAACACTAACTCGTCTGAGGACAACGATAGGTAGGCAGTTTGGGTGGGGCGCCACACCCTCGAAAAAATATCAAGGGTGCCCCAAGGTCAACTCATGTGAGTCAGAAACTCACAGAAGAGTGTCAAGAGCAAAAGTTGGCCTGACGCGATTATGAATAGCAAATAATCGCGAGAGGAAACTCGGGTCTAACGAACCAATACGCCTTTTTGGTGAGGGCTATTGACGACAGAAAAGCTACCCCGGGGATAACAGAGTCGTCGCCGGCAAGAGCACATATCGACCCGGCGGCTTGCTACCTCGATGTCGGTTCTTTCCATCCTGGCTGTGCAGCAGCAGCCAAGGGTGAGGTTGTTCGCCTATTAAAGGGGATCGTGAGCTGGGTTTAGACCGTCGTGAGACAGGTCGGTTACTATCTATTTGGGGTGTTTGGAGTCTGAGGGTAAGAAAGAAATAGTACGAGAGGAACTTTCTTTCGTCGCCTCTGGTCGATCGGTTGTCCGACAGGGCAATGCCGAGCAGCTACGCGGCAAGGGATAAAAGCTGAAAGCATCTAAGCTTGAAACCCGGCCCAAAAAGAGACTCCGTTGAGGACATGGGTAAAAGACCCGCTTGATAGGCTTGGGATGTACGCATGAAGACCACGACATGTTCAGTCCGCAAGTACTAACGTCCAAATCCAACTATCCGTTGAACCCAGACGAAACCCGTTGTGCATACCTTTAAACACTATAATGTGTTACATTATAGAGGACACGGCTGCCAAGGTGGCGGAGAGGCTACGCGGTTGACTGCAGATCAACTACATCCCGGTTCGATTCCGGGCCTTGGCTTGGGTGATAGCGGCCATAGCAGTGGGGAAACACCTGGACTCTTTCCGAACCCAGAAGTTAAGCCCACTCACGTATTACCGTGTACTGAGTTGCGCGAGCACTTGGGAAAAGTAATTCGCTGCTATCCCCTTCCTTATGAATTATGACTGTTCTTAGATCATTCTGTTTGTATTTGAGTGTTTCCTGAGTGATTTTGTTTCTAGATTATTATTATTGATATAACTGTCAGGTTTTGTCATTTAGATCCGCCTTTTCTGCTCCTTATTACTTCTTTCTTGAATTAACTCATGTTTCTCTGTTCCGCAATTCCGCCCGCGTGCATATCCTTATATCCCATCATGCCGATTCTATAGTATATAGCGGCCATAGCAGTGGGGAAACACCTGGACTCTTTCCGAACCCAGAAGTTAAGCCCACTCACGTATTACCGTGTACTGAGTTGCGCGAGCACTTGGGAAAAGTAATTCGCTGCTATATTCCTTCTATGCAGTGAATGGTTGCCTGTTTTTTGTTTATTGTTATCTTCTTTATGCCGTGAATAAATTCTCTGCTTGAACTTCTTTCTGGCGTACTCCTGGGTCTGGTATCCAGTATCGTCCTCAATATAATCGGAGAGATGAACGATGCAGGCAAACTCTCTATGGCCTTTAGGCTGCAATACGTCTTGGTGTCGGTCTGGTCATCGGCGGCGGCCCTGTCGAACTGACGATCATTAACAGCCGTCCTGAAGAGTTTGCCTGCACCGTTCCTCTCATATATTCCGATATCTCGATTCCTCCGGGAGAAGAAAGAACTCTTGTGCTGCCGGCAGTTGCCTGTACTGTCCAGCATGGCGGAGACGTCATCCGGATCAGAGGTGCCCATGGAATGGCGCACTCTCCTCCCGTAAGGCCTGATACGATAATCATCTTCGACGGCGATCATTTCGATCCCGACGATTCGTTTGTCCTAACTCTTACGGGACGGAGGGACCACACACTGGTCATTGCCTCTGCCGGCACCTGATCTTCTTTATCCCTTTTCTTGAGAGGCACCATTATCTGGTATATTCTCATATATCATCTGGCACGCTGTCCATGTGATCGGTGTGACCACATCCCGGCCCCCCGCGGGCTTTGTCCCGCTTCCGGGATGTATGGTGATAGAGATGGCAGATATTCCACGAATTTCACGGTGCATGAGCACCCAGCACCCGGACAATGTCCACCTCCCGTTCTTTGCCGAGACCTCCGAACTCGGCGGCGACGACGAGGTGCAGGAGGCGTATTACAGTTACTCCCATCTCGGATGCAGGGAGCAGATGTGGGACTGCGAGGGAAAAGAAGTCGACAACTTCGTCGTCAAAAAACTTCTCTCCAGGTATGAATCTTTTTTCCGGGACAACCAGCTCGGACAAGATCTCTTTCTCACCCTGCGCGTCCCGAACCCTGAGGTCGAACGCGCCGAAGCGAAGATCCTCCTCGAAACCCTGGAGAGCATCCCGCGCTCCTTTGATGTGGCCCGTCTCTTCTCCGGGAATGACGTCCCTCCGATCTATGAGGTGATCCTCCCGATGACATCGTCGCACGTCGCCGTCGACAACATCTACCAGTACTACTGCGACTTCGTCGTCGGACAGCAGCACAAGCGCCTTGGCGGGAGGGACATGACCATCGCCGAATGGATCGGTCCTTTCTCTCCGCAGAAGATCAATGTCATCCCTCTCTTCGAGGACGCGCCGAGCATGCTCAACGCCGCCGGGATTGTCGGGCGGTACATGCAGGACAAAGACCTCACCTACCAGCGTATCTTCCTCGCGCGTTCTGACCCGGCCATGAACTACGGCATGATCCCGGCGATCCTTCTCAACAAGATCGCCCTCTTCCGCCTCCACCTCCTTTCCGAGGAGACAGGCGTTCCGATATACCCGATCATCGGCGTCGGTTCCGCGCCCTTCCGGGGAAACCTCCGTCCTGACACAGTCGAGCGCTGCGTTGCCGAGTATCCCGGCGTGCATACCTTCACCATCCAGTCGGCCTTCAAGTACGACTATCCCCTGGACATGGTCCGCCGGGCGGTCGCCGATCTCGAAGGGCAGAACACTACCATGCCACCCGAGATCGACGAGGACGACGCAGTCGCCCTCATCCAGAAGTACACCGGCGCCTACATGCAGGCGATCACCGGCCTCTCCGACCTCATCAACCGGGTCGCCACTTTCGTCCCGAGCAGGAGAAAGAGGAAACTCCATATCGGCCTCTTCGGCTACTCACGGAGCGCCGGCGGCATCTCCCTCCCGCGGGCGATCACCTTCACCTCCGCGCTGTACTCGGTCGGCCTCCCTCCCGAACTCCTCGGCCTCGACGCCCTCGACTCCGACGAGATCGAGTTCCTCCGCAAGGTCTATGTCAATTTCGATGCCGACCTTGCCGATGCCGCCCGGTACTTCGACCCTGAATCTGAGTATGTGCCCCCGTCCCTTGCAAAGGCTGTCCTCGACCTCGTCGATGTCGAACCCGATGCAGAGCACCGGGAGATCGCGGCCTCTATCCGCGGGGCCCTGAAGGAGAACCGGACTGCAGACGTCAGGTCAGGAATACTGCGGGCGGCAAATGTCAGGAAGTTCCTCGGATAACCTCTCTTTTTTCCCGCAGTGCGTGCGGGTAGACGATGCGACCGTTTTTCTCTTCCTGCCCTGGTTCAGGAGTCTAGTTTCCTGCCTCAAAAGAACAGTGTTATAGGGATAGAACTGGATAATAACCTGGTTCTGTTGTGTATCTAGGACGGTGAAATACTATGGATAGCCTGATCCTTGACTGGGTGCTCCTGCCCCTGCTGATCCTCTTTGCCCGGATCCCGGAGACAGTCCTCAAGACCCTCCGTCAGGTCTATGTCGGAAAAGGCCTGACATACCCCGCGGCGGCGACCGGTGTCGGTGAGATGACGGTCTGGCTCCTCTCGACTGGGATTGTCCTCACCCACCTTACCAGCATCGCCTGTATCCTTGCCTATATTGGTGGCTATGCGATCGGCACTGTTGTCGGGATGAACCTCGAACAGAGGATCAAGGTGGGGAATGTCATGGTCCGGATCATCGTGCGAGACGACGCCGATGCCGTCGTCACCGAACTGCGGGAACAGGGTTTCGGCGTCACCCGCGTCGACGGTTCAGGCTGTTGTGGCTCACGTGTAGCGGTGCTCTTTACCATCGTCCCGCGCTCCGTACTCCAGGACCTTCTTGACACACTGAAAACCTGCCATCCCCGGGACATCTTTGCCATCGAAGATGTCAGGACTGTCAAGGAAGGCGTGCACCTCTATCATAAACCAGAACAGAAGGGTATTCTTGCGTGGTTCCAGCGGTGAAAACCCCATCCGGGTACAGGCCCCGGCATTGTTCAGGTGTGGGAAGATCCCTCCTCCTCTGCCCCTTTTTTTCGTCTCTCCTGAGCACCTGCCAGTGATAGACCCAGACTGCAAGACCGACGAGGAGCATCGCCACCGCCCTGGGGAAGCCGGCATAATAGGAGGGCGCGGGTACGGTGCCGGCTGTGGGTAGACAAAAACCTCCAGCAGGATCGAACAGACGTCGACCACCCCGATGGCCATTACCAGGAGGGAGAGGAAGGTGACGACATAGAGGTACATCCTCCATGCGGTGATCCCGCCCTTCATCCCTCGCGCCTCCCCCGCCGGACGACATACGCGGCGGTGACGGCCATGGTGTGCGTTTTTGTCGCCTTTCCTGTCTCCCCGCTTTTTGAGTCGCCCTGTGGGAGGGCCAGGGTCACACGGCCGGTACCGCCCGTGACGAGGGCGCCGTTTTCAAAGACTTCGATCTCGTAGTCATAGCCATTTGGAACAGTGAGGCGGATGCTCCTTTCCGTAGATGCATTTTCCCTGCGAGGGTTTCGAGGACCGCTGACTCCCGTGCCGCCGTGATCCCTGTCTGCAGGTTGTAGACCTTCACCTTCGCCGCGACCTGGCCCGAGGGAGAGAACCCGATATTCTCCAGGCCAAGGAAGATATCCAGGGTGATGGGGTCGGCCTCCAGGTCCGGGGTCATCACGTCGATGGCCGTGACGGCAAGGAGGGAATGGGCGATCGTTTTCGCATGGGCGGTGCGGTCAGGGGGGGCGACGGCGACCGAACCTGTCACCTGCCTCCTCCCGTCCTGCCAGACCGAGGCCCAGATGTCGTAGTTATGCCCGTTTTCGAGTTTCATCGGGATTACCTCCCTGTGCGTCTTCCCCTCCTCCAGGCCCAGGCCCGAGACGCGCCTCTCGGTGACGACGCCGTCTGTGCCGGCATACTTCGCGCTCACCAGAACATCGACATTCTCCAGGTCGCCGTATCGGGCTTCGCTAAATCAGAGATTTGTCTGAACAGGGAATTTTTGAGTTCCTGTGTTCTCAAGTTCGCTGGCGCTCGCACTCCGCTATTAGGATAGGTGATTGAATGATCTTTTGTCTTTTCTGGGTCTTCAGTCTCTCTTCCCGAGGCCAATTCTAAAAAGGGGGTTTGGAGGCAACGAGCGTCATTCTATGAGATCGAGGATACATCGACCTGAGGATGGTATTTACCATGAATGCCAACCGCGGCGGTCGCCCGAAGATCCGTTTCATGAACGATTCTACAGGGCTGAAAAAAGGATGGGTTATTATTCTCTCCGCACCAGGAGGAGAGCGCCGGCGATCGCGGCACCAACCAGAGCGGTCAGCGGGAGGGCGGCGGCGCGGGTCGGTGTCGTCGCCGCCGGCGTTGTCGACGGCATCAGGGTGGCATTCACCGTGGCCGTGACCCCTGCCTCGACAGAGAAGGTCCCGCTCCACGTATCGTGGTCGCGGAGTTCTAGGAGGACAGTGTGATTGCCGGCCTCGATGTTGGGCACGGTGACCGGCGTCCTGCCCACATAGAGATTGTCGATGTGGACGGCCGCGCCCGCCGGCACCGAGGAGATTGCAAGCGATCCGGTCATAAGTGCGGTCGTCGGCATGGTGGTGACGGCAACGGTTGGCGTCGGGGTGGGCTCCGGTGCGGTGGTGTAGCGGCTGACCTCACCACCTGATGTTGCGATGGCGAAAGTGGTACCATCTGGAGTGAGAGAGATACCCCTGACCGCCGACCCGATCCCTTTGCTCCAGACAATGACCCCACTCCTATCGAAGAGGTACAGGGTCTGGTCGAGGGATCCTGCGGCGATCCTCTCCCCGCCTTCACTCGCCGAGACGGCAGTGGCCGACCCCATTGTCGGTACGCTCCAGAGGAGTGTGCCGTTTACATCGAAGAAGAGGACACGCGTATCGGCCGATCCCGCCGCCACGAATCTTTCGTCAGGCGATATCGAAACCCCGAGCACATCCGCGCGGGCCACCTGCGACCAGAGGAGCGAACCGCCCCGTTCTAAGAGATAAACTTTGTCGTCCTGTGACCCGGCAGCGATGAGGCCACCGTCAGGTGCGACCGCAACACCGAAGACGTCCCCGTTTGTGTGGTATGACCAGAGGACTTTTCCCTCTCCGTTGAAGAGATAGACTTTGTCGTCTGAACATCCCGCGGCGACGTACCCCCCGCCATCGGCGACCGCAACCGCATAGGCGCGTCCGGGCAGCACCGCACTCCACCTGAGGTCGCCCGACCTGTTGTAGAGATAGACTCTGTTGTCCGAGGACGCGACGCCGACTGCCGTCCCGTCGGGTGCGATAGAAACGCTGTTCACGGTCGCCTGTGCATTCCTCTGCCACACGACATTGCCGGAGGCGTCGAGAAGGGTGACCTTTGCATCGTCACCGCCTGCGGCGACGGCCGAACCGTCGGCAGAGACAGCGACGCCCTGCACCGTGACCGGTGACGTATAGGTCCAGTCAGGGGAGACCTCTGCCGCGACCACTCCGCCACAGAGAAGGCAGAGAGATACCGCGATGACGAATGCCCTGAGTATACGAGTGTACTGTGTCATCAGATGGAGTATCTAGATGCTCCTATTTAAGAACGGCGTATCCAGAACACCGCTGCCAGGCCGAGGACGACCCCCGCGGCACCCCATGACGCCTGCGTCGGTGTCGGGGTCGCGGGCGGGACCGTCGTCGTCGCCGGAGGAGGTGCGGTCGTCGCGGCCGTCGTGACGCCGCTCACCGTCTCGCTGGTGATCGTGAAAGTGCCGCTTGCCGTGGCGTCCCCCTCCACCCACTCGACAGTGATGGTGTAGGTCTCGGGCGGGAGCCCCTCGAAGGTGTAGGACCAGGTGTTGTACGGGTCCCCGGCTTCCACCGTCACGGTGCCGCTTGTGCCATAGAACCCCCCTGCCTCCTCTTTCGCGGTCGCCCCGAAACCCGAAGAGACGATATCGACGAGAAGTTCATTGCCCGGTGCGATGTTCGTCGTCCCACTGACGGTGAGGGATCCGTCTGGATCCTTTCCGACCTCTCCAATCTCCAGAGTGGCCGCCGCCGCTGCCGCCTGGACGAGAAGGAGTACGGCCGTAGCAATGAAGATGAGGCTTATAGTTCGCATGGGGGTGCATGGGGGGTGGCGGTATATATGGTGTGCGGAGGTGTGAACCCCGGGATGAAAAGTCGATCCTCCTGCGGGAATAACCTAAAGTCTTATGACTTGTTCTCAAGATCGCTGATGCTCGCACCCCTCGAAACTCGAAAAAATTGGCTTTGTAGAAAGCCTATTCTGGAGTGCCTCTGCCGGGGGGCTGCCGCCCCCCGGTCCCCCTGCCATTAGGATAGGGGTGGATGGCAGTCCCCTCTTCAAAATGCAGGATTTCACCCAACCGAGGTCCAATCGTGAGCGGGGGTCCGGGGGCGTAGTCCCCCGGTCTCGATTGAAGACGGTGGATTGGCGTCTCGTCTTAGGATTATGCTGCTCCCCGCTCAGAAAAAACTCAAGAGGTCCATAGAGTGGACTCCTCTCACAGAACAAAAATAATTCTTCAGATCTCGAAAAAAAAGAAAAAGATGTCTCTTCACCGGTGGGAGAAGTAGCCGACAACGCCCTTCTCGTCGGCCCGGTCGATCCGGACAAAGCCGACCCGCTCAAACTGGACGGTCTTCCCCGCATAGCGGGCAACCGCGGGCTCGCAGAGGCCGATGAGCGTGCCGTCCGGGGTGAGGACGGTGCAGGGGATGCCCGTTCCATCGGGGAGCCACTGGACGATCGGGGCCTTCGCCGCCCGCGCCGCCGCAAGGTCGTCGCCGGCATAAACCGCCTGTCCCTCGCCTCTCATCTCGATATTGAAGAGATCCTTCAGCCTGATCATCCCGGCGCTGGCGACCTCAGCCTCCGGCAGCACGACTGCGCCCTCAAAGGTGAGTTTCCGCACGCCGCGGCTCTCTTTGCCAGGGTACAGCGGGATCTCGGCTGTCTGTGCCGGTGCATCCTCGACAGTCACCCGTACAGGTTCGGGCACAAAGAAGAAGCGGTCTGACGACGGGTCGACGATCGCCTTGTTCTTCGCGTACAGATTTTCCCAGGAGAAGGAGATGTCAGTCTCGCCGATACCGATCTCGAGGACCGCCTCCTTCACCGCTTCGGGCTCGATGCCCCGGCGTGCGATCGCTCTCAGGGTGCCGAGGTGGATGTCGTCCCAGCCCGTGTACGTGCCGGCGTTGATTCCCTCGCGCATCGACGAGGTCGAGAGGACGACCCCCTCGATACCCATCCTGCCGTAGTGGCGGTACACCGGCGCCTTCCAGCCGAAGTAGTCATAGATGTACTGCTGGCGGCGGGTGTTCGCGATATGGTCCTTGCCCCGGATCACATGGGTGATGCCGAGGAGGTGGTCGTCGGCCACGACCGAGAAGTTCATCAGGGGATAGACGCGAGCATCGATCCGCGGGTGGGCCGGGCTGTCCACGATCCTGAAGATGGAGAAATCGCGCATCGCCGGGTCGGGATGCGTCAGGTCGGTCTTCACCCGCACTGTCACCTGCCCCTCGGCAAACTTTCCGGCGAGCATCTGGTCCCAGAGGTCCAGGTTCTCCTCGACAGTGTGGGAACGGCATGGACAGGCCGTCTTCGCGAGTTTCAGTTCCCTGAACCTTTCCGCGTCGCAGGTGCAGACATAGGCCCCGCCGAGTTCGATGAGCTGCCGGCAGAGATCGTAGTAAATCTCCATCCTGTCGCTCTGGTAGACGATATCGGTGATGCCAAGGCCCAGATTCCTGATGTCTTCCTGGACCATCTCATAGGCCTCGGGGTCTACCCGCCGTGGGTCGGTGTCCTCGATCCGCAGGACATACCTCCCGCCGTACCTCTTCACATAGGCATCGTTCAGGAAGGCCGCCCTGGCGTGCCCCAGGTGCAGGGGTCCGGAGGGGTTGGGCGCAAAACGCATCACGACACCATTTTCGGCGCCTTCAAGGGGCGGGAGCTCCTTCTTCGTCTCCTTCCTGACCTCGTTCATCTCGGCCACAAGTTCGGGAGCGATTTCCTGGAGTTTTGCCTGCCATGACTCCTTCGGCAGGGCCGCGACCTCGTCGAGCACCCCGGCGAGGAGGGCCGGGATATCCTTTGCATGCGGGCGGAGTTCTGGGTGGGTGCCGAGCACCTTCCCCATCACTGCCTTTGCATTCGGCACATTGCCATGTTTTACCGCGTTCTGGAGCGCGTAGATATACAGAACTCTCCTGACATCGGTGTCCATCTTAGAAACTCCGTGTCAGGAAGTAATCCGCGATTTCCTCAAGATATGTGCGTTCCATCGATTTGGGCAGGACAGAGAGAGAGCGCTTTGCCGTCGCGACCCTCTCCTCCGCGGCCCGCCGCACCTCGTCGATCACGCCCGCCTCTTCGAGTTCTGCGATCGCCGCGTCGATCTCGGTGCCGGTGAGAGTATGGCGGTACTTCGAGAGGTCGAGGCCCCTCTCCCGTGCGGTGATGGCGATGAGGGTCTGCTTCCCCTCGCGGAGGTCGGATGCCCTGTCCTTTCCGCTCGTCTCCGGGGGGGCCAGGAGGTCGATGAGGTCGTCCTGGATCTGGAAGGCGATCCCGGCATTCATGCCGTACTGGTAGAGAGAATCCACCTGCATGGCATTCCCGCCGGCAAGGGTTCCGCCGATCGCTGCCGCCGCTGCATAGAGGGCACCGGTCTTCTTCCCGGCCATTTCGATATAGTCGGCCGCCTCGACCTCTGCGCCCTTCTGCTCGAAGGCCATATCCTGGTGCTGCCCCTCGCAGATCTCCGTACAGGTCCGGGCAAGGAGTGTCACCGCCTTCACCCGCGCCCTGTCCTCGGCGAGGGCATGGGTGATGTACTCGAAGGACTTCGCATACAGCACGTCGCCCGCCAGGATCGCCGTCGGTTCGTCCCACTTCGTGTGGACCGTCGGCACGCCCCGCCGTGTCACGTCCCCGTCCATGATGTCGTCATGGATAAGGGTGAATGTGTGGGTCATCTCGACCGCGATCGCCGCGGTGATCAGGTCGTCGGCACGACCTGGTTTCACGGCGTTGGCTGCAAGGAGCAGCACCGCCGGGCGCAGGCGCTTGCCGCCCGCGAGCAGGAGATGGGCGCTCGCCTTATAGAGGTCGCCGAATACGTCTCCAAAATTCCGCTCGAGCGCGATGTCGACCTGCTCGGCGGTTTTCTCAAGATAGGTCTTCAGATCACTCATGACAAAACCTCGTTTATTTTAACAGGACCCTCTGCCCGTTTCTGAGCAGGTGGATGTCGTTGTTCAGGGTGTAACCGCACTCCTCGGCAAACCGCATGTACTCGCCGGTCATGTCGATGTTCCCGTGGGACGGGATGATGTGCTGGGGGTTCAGGAGATGGAGCAGTTCATAGTGGTCTTCACGGTACGCGTGGCCGCTCACGTGGATTTCATCGAAGATCCTGGCCCCTTTCATCTTCAGGAGGGTCTCGACGAGATGGCGCTGCCCGAAGTTCATGGGGTTGGGGATCACTTTGGCTGAGAAGAGGATCTTGTCGCCTTTCTCGACCTTGTACGGCGTGTCGCCATGGGCGATCCGCGTCAGGATGGCGCCGCTCTCACCCTGGTGACCGGTGACGATCGGGAGGAACTTGTCCTTCCCGGTCTTCATCATATGCCGCAGGGTGCGGTCCACCGTCCGCCTGTTCCCGAAGACCGAGAGGCTCTGGGGGAACGCGACCAGTTTGAGCTGTTCGGCCGCCGTCGAATACCGTTCCATCGAGCGGCCGAGAAGGACTGGCTTTCTCCCGATCTCATGGGCGCACTCGGCAATCGTCTTGATACGTGAAATGTGTGAAGAGAAGGTCGAGACGATTATCGCGTTCTTGTCGTCTTCGTAACTGGTGATCGTGTCCCTGACAAGGTCGCGTGCGATCCGTTCGCTCGGACACCTGCCCTTCTTCTCGATGTTCGTGCTCTCGACGATGAGGGCGAGCACCCCTTCCTTCCCGATCTGGCGGAGGCGGGCGAAGTCGGGCGGTTCGCCGATCACAGGCGTCCGGTCGAGCTTGAAGTCGTTTGCATAGACGACGGCGCCGTCTTTCGTGTGGAGCACCGCCATCACCGTGTCGATGATCGAGTGCTGCATCTTGACGAACTCGAGGGTGAGGTTCGGGGAGATCCGGTACCGGTTGCCCGCCTTGAGCACCTGGATTTTGTTGGTGACCCCGAACTTCTGTTCGCCCTGGATCTGCTGTTTGATCAGTTCGACCGTGTACGGTGTCCCGATAATGGGTGCGTTGTACCGGTGCGCGAGTTTCGGGATCGCCCCGATATGGTCGAGGTGGCCGTGCGTGCAGACGATCGCCTTCACGCTCCCTTCCACCGTGTTCATCATGGTGTCGTCGGGGATGGCCTTCATCTCGATCAGATCGAGGGAGTGCATATTCTCGATCTCCGCGTCCTCGTGGATCATGATCTGGTCGAGCCTGATGCCCATATCGAAGATGACGATCTCTTTTCCGCACCGGACGGCGGTCATGTTCCGGCCGACTTCGTTATAGCCGCCCACTGCAACAATTTCTGTATCCATTTTTTGTCTCCGTATGAATCCTATTCTTCGAGCATCTGCCGGGTCGTACCGGTGATATAAGCCCGTGTTTTCCTGAGATCGGCAACGCTGCCGGCTCCGGTGAGGAACATGGCGGCCCGCAGTTCCTGCAGGACCATTGATACGACCGCCGTAAGCGCCTCTTCTCCGTCCATCGCGGGTTTCAGCAGGGGCAGGGCCATCCCGCCGAGGTCGGCCCCGAGTGCGAGAGCCTTCGCGATGTCTATTCCATTCCGCACGCCTCCGGTGGCGATCACCGGGCCGCTTCCCGCCACCTCGCAGAGGCTCACCGCTGTCGGGATGCCCCAGTCGAGGAACGTCTTTCCGAGGGCCCGCAGACGATCTTCTTCGGCCCTCTCGACCTCGACCGCCGCCCATGAGGTGCCGCCGAAACCGCCGAGGTCGATCGCTGCGGCGCCTGCGCCCCAGATTCGGCCGGCCGTCTCCTTCGAGATGCCTGCTCCGGTCTCCTTGACGATCACCGGCGTCTTGAAGTCCTCGCAGAGGTCGGCGATGGCGGCGAGGCAGCCGCGGGCATCGTGGTCGCCCTCGGGCTGGATCGCCTCCTGCAGGAAGTTCAGGTGAACGCAGAGGGCGTCGGCATCGATCATCTCCACCGCGCGCTCGGCCCACTCTGCCCCGTGCTCCCGCAACTGCACCGCGCCGAGGTTGGCGCAGATGAAGGCATGAGGCGCCTCGTCGCGCACGACCGAGAAACTCTCTGCAAGATCCGGGTGTTCGAGGGCCGCGCGTTGCGACCCGACGCCTATTGCAAGGCCGAATCTCTCCGAAACCCGTGCGAGCCGCCTGTTGACCTCGGTCGTTGCAGGGTGGCCGCCTGTCATGGCAGCGATGAAGAGCGGCGCCGCAAGGCGTGCGCCGAGAAACCTGGTCTCCAGCCTGATCGCATCAAGGTCACATTCTGGAAGGGCAGCATGCACCAGTCTGACGTCTTCAAAGCCTGCGCTGCCGACCTCGACCTGCTTCTCGCAGCAGATCCGCAGGTGGTCCAGCTTCCGTGAGGACGTCTGTGTACTCTCTTTGATATGAATTCCTCCTGTTCTCTGGTGTGCCTGTCCCTGTCCTTCTCTTTTCTTTCACTTTCTGACTATCGTGCCGCCGTGACCCTTCCCGTCGAGGAATGCGGCCGTCCGGGAGACATGGAATATGTGTGATTCGATACCCTCGTCTGCGAGTGCGAGGAGTTCCGTGATCTTCCCTTTCATCCCGCCGGTCACGTCGGTGTTCCCTGAACACCCGATAGACAGACGTCCGACTGTGTCCCTTGTGATCACCGGAACCACCGCGCCGTTGTCAAGGACGCCGGGCACGTCGGTCGCAAGACCGACGCGGGCCGCCCCGAGGGCTACGGCAAGGTACCGGATGATCTGATCGCCTGAAATGATGCAGGCACCACGACTCGCGTCCATCACCACGTCCCCATGAAGAACCGGGGTAATGCCGAGCCGCACCAGTTGTACAATAGGTAGGTGCTCACAGGATATGAGGTGTCCGTTGTCGGCACGGCATCCGGCCAGGGGGTGGATGCCAACGGCGTCCACGCCGTGCTCACGCAGCGCGGCCACGACCGCCCTGTTGAGGCCGGCGACCGCCTCGTGGGTGACGGCGATCCCCTCTTTGTTTGCGGGGCCGACCCTCTCCTGGAGACGGTATCGGGCGGCTTCGGGGTGGCCGCATGACCCGGCCCCGTGGACCAGAACAAGCCTGAGGCCGGGCCGCTGTGCGATCTCTCCGGCAAGAGCGGCAAGGCGGGCATGATCGACGGCGCCGGTTCCGGCCTTGTCGGTAATGATGCTCCCGCCGAATTTTAGCAGAATAACCTTTTCATCCATCTTTCTCTTTGCGTATGCCGGTCGTGTCGATGGTGGTGATGATCGACTTTGCGCCTGTGGCGTCCATCGCCCCTGCGATCCGGCTCTTTGCGTGTTTCGGGCAGAGCGCCACCATACACCCCCCTCCGCCGGCGCCGGTGACCTTCGCGCCGAAGGCCCCGGCCGCGCGGGCGGTCAGGACAAGTTTGGAGAGGGCGGGGTGGCCGACGCCGAGTGCCTCAAGGAGGGCGTTGTTGACGTCCATGCAGTGACCGAGCTGCTGCGGTTTGTTCATGCACTTGATCGCCTGGGTGGTCACCGCCCCGATCGAGTCCAGGATCGGGTTGACGATGGCGGGGTGCTTCTGGTGCAGCTGTGCCACGTGCTCCACCATCTTTGCGGTCGAATGGGGGACGAGGGTGTTGCCGATGACGAGGTGGAGGCTCTGCGGCGGCAGGCGTCGTTTCGAACCCCGGGAGATGAGTACGATCCCGCCGAAGGTTGTCACATAGGTGTCGGTCGGGCTCGCTCTCCCGTTCTGGACTTTCTTCTCGATCGCAAAGGCGCGCTCTGCGATCTCGTCCTTTGTAAAGCCGAGGCCGAACTCGTCTGAGATGGCGGCGAGGGTAGCGGTGGTCACTGCCGCCGATGACCCGAGCCCTGACGAACTCGGGAGTTGCGACCTGATATAGACGCTCCCCTGCACCCCGGTCGAACGGAAACACTCGTCTATATAGGGAGAACGGACAGGTGCGGGGTTTTTTACCCTCCTCACCGTCACCGCCACGCGCGGCTTGATTGCCATCGCCACGCCTGGCTTCCCATAGACAACAGCGTGCTCTCCAAAAAGAAATACCTTACCGGGGGCGCTCCAGGTCGCCACTCTACACCACCGCTATGGCAGCATATCCAACGACAAGGGGGTCGCCGGTCACCTCTCCGCTCGTGGTATAGGTGAGCAACCTCCCTTCGGTCGCGCCGAATGCCTTGCATGCAAGGACCATCGTTGCGATCGGGCCGTACCCGCATGCGCTGACGTCGAGAAACTCGATCTTCCGGTAGAACTCCGGGACATCGAGAGTCTTCAATGCCTCGATCGCCTGCAGGTCCACATGGTGTGCGAGGTCATCAGGGATATAATGGGAGAAGTCGCTTGAGGCGACGATCCGCACCTCGCGTCCGGTCTTCCTGACTGCGGCCACGATCGCCTTTGCAAGTTTCTCCGCACTCCTGAGGCTCTGGTCGCCCATCATGATCGGTGCGATCCTGGCCCGCGGAAAGTGGTACTTGATGAAAGGCACCTGGACCTCGATCGAGTGTTCGGTAGCGTGTGCGTCGTCGTCGATCGGCACGCCGATCGCCTGCACGAGGTCGGCGTCGACGTCCACGATGCCAAGCGGGGTCTCCCATGGTATCGCCGAGGCGGAGGTCGTAAAACCGTGGTGGCTTGGCCCGATGATGATGAATGTCCCGTCAAAAGAGGGTGGTATGGCGGCATAAGCCCGGGCCGCCACGGCACCTGAATATGGATAGCCTGCATGGGGTGCGACGATACCGAGGGCGGCAGGCATGTCGGTCACTGGTTCCGGGGTGACCATGCCGAGAAACTGCTCGAGATGAGCGGGGTCTCCCGGATAGAACATGCCTGCGACGGTGCATGCCCTCGTCTGCATCTCTCTTCCTCCTTACAGTTCTGTCTCGAAGTCCTCGAGGGTATAGGAGGTGGAAACACCGCGGAGATGGAGGATCTCCCTGGTGAGGAGGTAGTAGACGAGGGAGAGTGCCTTTCTGCCCTTGTTGTTTGTCGGGATGACCATGTCGAGGTTGCTGGTCATGTTGTTCGTGTCGCAGAGGCCGATGACCGGTATCCCGTTCTGGATCGCTTCCTTGATCGCCTGAGCGTCGCCCATCGGGTCGGTGACGACGACGACTTCGGGCTCCACGTAGCCGTGGAAGTTCGGGTTGGTCATGAGACCGGGGATGTACCGCCCGATAGCCGCGGTGCCTCCGATGGCGTCGGCGAACTTCTTTGCCGGGTACTGGGCGTACTGCCGGGAGGCGACGATGAGAACCTTCGGGGCGTCGTAGCTGGCAAGGAACTTCGCCGCGGTCTTGATGCGCTCGTCGGTTGCTCTGATGTCAAGGATGTACAGTCCGTCCCCGCGCACGCGGTAGATGAACTTCATCATGTCCTGGCTCTTCTGCTGCGTGCCGATGTGGACTCCTGCGGCGAGGTACTCTTCCACCGGAACGAGGGGCTCGTTCAGCACAATTTCCATCTCAGTCTCTTCAACCATGTTTAGATCAGCTCCTCAATACGTATCAGTTCATTCAGTTTTGCGATTCTTTCTCCGCCCACGACCCCCGATTTCAGCAACCTGCATTCGAATGCGGTGGCAAGATGGGCGATAGTTTCGTCGGTCGTTTCTCCGGACCGGTGACTCATCACCGTGTCCATGCTGTGGGATTTTGCCAGGTGGACAGCCTCGAAGGTGTCGGTCAGCGTCCCGATCTGGTTGGGCTTGATCAGCACGCAGTTCGAGGCATCTGTCTCGATCCCGCGCAGGATCCGCTCGGCATTGGTGACATAGAGGTCGTCGCCGCAGATCAGGCACCGGTCTCCGACCTGCCTGTTGATTCTGGCAAAGCCCTCGAAGTCCTCCTCGACGAGGGGGTCTTCCACATAGGCGAGGTTGTAACGGTCCACCAGTTCGGTGATATAGGCGATCTGGTCTTCGGTCGTCCTCTTCATGTCACTGTACACATAGGTGTTTCCGTTCCACATCTCGCTGGATGCGACGTCGATACCCATGTCGATCGCGAAGTTCAGTTCGTCGGAGACGGCTCCGATAGCCTGGTTCAGGAGTTCGAACGCCTCTGCGTCGGAGATCCTCGGTGCCCATGCGCCTTCGTCGCCCTTGCCGCAGCCCTTGCCTGCCTTGACGAGCAACTCCTTCACCTTTTTATGGACGGCGGCGTTTGCAAAGACTGCCTCGTCTGCACAGGAGGCGCCGGTCGGGATGACCAGAAACTCCTGGATGTCGGTGGCGTTCGTGGCATGCGCCCCGCCGCCTATGACATTGCCGAGGGGCAGGGGGGTCTTCCGGGCGAAGGCCCCGCCAAGGTACCGGAAGAGCGGGATGCCGATCGAGTTCGCCGCAGCCTTCGCGCATGCGAGGGAGAGTGCGACTGCCACGTTTGCGCCGATGTTCGAAAAGTCCACTGTTCCGTCGGACTCGTGAAGGGTCCTGTCAAAACCGGCCTGATCCGCGGCGTCGAGCCCGACGAGCGTGGGGACGAGGTGTTCGCGTGCGGCGGGAACCGCCTCGCGTGGTGATCTGACCTTTGCCTCCCACGTCCCGGTGGATGCGCCGCTCGGTGCGGCTGCCCGGCCGAAGCCGCAACAGGTGTAGATCTCTGCCTCGACGGTCGGGTTCCCTCTGCTGTCCAGAATAGTCCTCAGTACGATCTGTTCAATATCGGTCATCAGATCACGCCTTTTTCTTTACCGTAATGGGGATCCGATCGTCCTCGAATTCTTCAAGTGCGATGTTGAGGGGATCAACATTGCTCGTCTGGATCAGGACCGGGGCACCCATCGAGATCTGGAGCGCGCGGGCTCCTACGATCCGTGCTTTCTCATAGCGAGTATATTGGTCCATGATGCATCCTCAAAACACATAATAGATAATGGGGTCGCTGAGATTCGAACTCAGGTCAGAGCGTCCCGAACGCCCTAGGATAGTCCAGGCTACCCCACGACCCCTTACTGGTACGGGTTGATGTCGTCCACAATCTCCTTGTGTGTGAGCAGCATCCGTCTGCAGCAGTAGCGTTCTAAACCGAGATCGTCGAGGATCTTTTTGGGATCCTCGCCTGCATCCCGCCGCTTTTTGAACTCCATCCAGGTAGAGGAGATCACTTTGCCGCATGTAAAGCATCTGACCGGGATCATATCTCGATTTTCCTCTATGGTGTTTGTCTGGCTCACCGATAAGACTTTTGGAACTTCGCGCGTGCGCCACGGCCGTGCGGCTTCTTGGCTTCCTTCTGCCTCGAGTCATTGACGAGGAGAGTGCGGTCATAGGTGATGAAGGTGTCCTTGACCTTGGGATCGTTGGTCCATTCGAGGATGCCGCGAGCAAGCGCGGTCCTGACAGCCTCGGCCTGACCCATCATCCCGCCCCCGCTCACTTCGATGGAGACGTCAACGCTATCGATGGTGTTCGGGATAAGGTGGAGCGGCTCGGAGATCTTCATGCGCACCAGTTCGGTCGCGTAGATCTCGAGGGGTACGGAGTTGATCCGTATCCGCCCGTTTCCTTCCTTGAGGGTTGCCCGTGCGATTGCGGTCTTTCTCTTACCGCTTGTATTTACGACCTTTGCCATCTTATTCACCTTCAGTACTTGGCCCCGAGCGTGGTGCTGATCTCACCGAGGGTGACATATCTCGGGTTGTTCAACCGCTCGATCCCTGCCTGTTCGATGGTCTCAAATTCGGCTTCCCTGCCCTGGAACTCGACCGGGACGCCGACATAGGCCATGACGTTCCTGAATGCCTCGGCTCCCCGCTGGCGCTTGTACGGGAGCATGCCGCGAACTGTCCGCCTCATGATGTGGTCCGGTCTTCTCGGGAAGAACGGGCCGCCTTCGCGCGAGCCGCGCTGACGCTTGTGGTGGTAGTTGCCGAGCACCATGGCACGGTGACCGGAAACGATTACCTTCTCGACGTTCACGATGGCGAACTTCTCACCCTGAAGTGAGCGCCGTGCGACGTTGCTTGCAAGCCGCCCAAGGAGCAGTCCTTCTGCATTGATGATCGTCACCATGATTCTCACCTCAGTATCCTCACGCCTGCACCCTTCGGGTTCTGTGCGACCAGTTCTTCAATGGTCATGCACGAGCCGTCAAGGCCGGTGATCTTGCCGATCGCGGACTCGGAGAAGTTGAGTGCCGCAACCGATACCTTCTGGTTCAGCACGCCGCTCCCGAGCACCTTGCCGGGGACCAGGATCGTCTCGCCGTCCTGGGCGTACCGGTTGATCTTTCCGATGTTGACCTCAGCATAGTTGTTGCTGGGTGCTTCCAGATTTTGTGCGATGACCCGCCAGACCTTCGCGTCGTTTTCCCGTGCCGTCTCTTTGAGCAGCGCAACGAGATACGAAAGACGGGGGTTCGTCTTCTGGTATGTTCCCTTTACCATCTAATTCACTCCGGCTATCTCGACCAACGTCTCTGAGAGATCCGTTGATTGCTTTCTGATGTATTCAAGTCCTTTTTCGATGATTGTCAGAACAGGCAACGAACCATCGCTTTCCACGACAAAGATGAACTTTGAAATGTCAGACCTGATGGTGATCGCAGGCTCGGTGCCGATACCGGTGGTCAGGCACGCTTTCTCGCAGAGTTTACAGAGGGAGCATGTCTCAAGTTTTCCATCGACCACTTGTGCCTGTCTATCCTTGATCTCAAGCACGCCGCGAGGGCACTCGTCGATGCACATGCCGCACCCGTCACAGTTCTCACCGATGGTGACAACGGGGTAGTTCTTGTACCCGCAGGCGGTGGTCGGTTCCCACTTGGCATGTACTCTCCCTGTGTTCAGGGTGGCGCGCGCTTCGAGCACGATCTTCTGGCCCTCGAAGAGCTTGACGATCGGGACGTTGTCGAGGACTGGTCGGGTTTCGGGGTCGTCCGAGATGAGGTCGCTGGAATATACCATCCCCGGGCCTTCAACACTCATGGTGAAGGTCACCGAGCAGAGCGGGCACCCGGCACCCTCGCACGAGCAGTCCTCTTGCTTGACAAATCTTGAAAGATCGGTCTTTATTGGGATTAGTCCGAGCCTGTGTGCCAGAATCTCATCGAAGAGCACGCTAGAGTTATCATAGATCTTTACGTCTTCGATGGCGAGCGTGGGCACCTCACCGATCATGGTGCGGCGCAGGGCATTCGCGAACGCTGGGGTGGCGCCGCTGAGGACGAACCTCGCGGCGTCATCATCAATTCTGGCAAATTCGATCTGCATCAGACTCTCCTTCCGCGTCTCCCGCCTTTCTGGCGAATTGAGTCGTGCGGGACCGGGGTGACGTCCTCGATCTTACCGATGCGGATGCCGGCACGGGCAAGGGCGCGGATGGCCGCCTGGGCGCCGGGTCCGGGGCTGCGCTGCTTGCCCTGACCGGGTGCGCGGACCTTCACGTGAAGGCCGACGAGGCCCTTTTCCCTGACGGAGTTGGCGACGTTCATTGCCATCTGCATCGCAGCATAGGGCGAACTTTCATTGCGGTCCTGCTTGACAACCATGCCGCCGCTGCTCTTGGTGATCGTCTCGGCCCCGGAGAGGTCGGTGACGGTGATGATGGTGTTGTTGAACGAGGCAAAGATGTGTGCAATGCCCCACTTTTCCTTATCGGCTGCCATGTTTACCTCCCGGTGATCCTGCTGCGTTCAGCGTGCGACTCGGCGGCGAGCGGTGAGTGGGCGTAGTATCCGATGGACGCCTCTTCGCTCCTCGGGACGAGGTAGCCGGGGATGGTGACCCGGTGGCCGCTCACGATGATGTGGCCGTGGGTGATGAGCTGTCTGGCCTGCTTCGGTGAGCGGGCGAGGCCCTTTCTGTACACGAGGGTCTGGAGACGGCGCTCGAGTGCCTGCTCGCTCTTCAGCGCGAGGATGTCCTCGATGTCGCTTTCGCCTGAAAGGAGGCCGTAGCGTTCGAGGTGGTTGAGGAGCTGCACCTTCTTGGTCTCGGCCTGTTTCAGGTCGGTACCGGCGGAACGAAGGGCAAGAATCTCACGGGTGGCCTTGCGGTACTTCCGGAGGGCGCTCTCGGCCTTCCAGAGTTCACGCTTGTTCCGGAGACCAAATTCAATGACGATCTTTGCCTCATCTTCAAGGCGCGTCTTCTCGAAGCGGCGCTTTGGTGTGGAGTACTGCTTGTGGTTCTTTCCTGGATATCCCATGGTCGTGCCTCCTCACTCAGTCCTTCTTTCTCTTTACGCCGACGGTCGTGCCTGTCCTTCCGGTGGACTTGGTGCGCTGGCCCCTGACCTTCTGGCCGGTCTCGTGGCGGATACCGCTGTAACTGCGGATCTTGCGCATCGTGTTGATGTCTTCCTCAAGCGTCAGGTCGACCTCGCTTGCAAGGAGGTGCCGGGGCTTGCCGGAGAGTACATCGATGGGCCGGTTCAGCATCCACGAGGGGACGCTTTCCGCGAATTCTTCGACTGCTGTACGGAGCTTCTCAACGTCCTCGTCCGACATCTTGCCGAGAAGGGCGTGCGAGTCGACCTGTGCCTTGTTGACAATATAGGTCGCGGCATGCCTCCCGACTCCCTTGATGCCGGTGAGTGCGATGAGGGCCATTTTTGTGCCGTCGAGATCAGTGTCTCTGATCCTGACGAAGTACTTTATTTCTTCTTCCTGATCCATCCAATCGCCTCAATTAGATGTGGTCAAAGCGCTGAGGGAGGGATTTGAACCCTCGAGTCCCAGGGGGACACAGGTTTAGCAAACCTGCGCCATACCAGGCTTGGCTACCTCAACTTGTCAATGTCGCATCCGTGGATACTCGCAACGCACAGCGCTGCTCCATGAATGATGTTCAGTTATATTAGGTTGAGAGAGTAATAAGGGTTGTGGTCAGCCCCGGGGGGCGTATGGCCGCACAAGGCCGCTGCCGATAAGGGCGGAAACGGCGATCGGGATTGCAATGGTGGCGTCGCAGAAGCACTGGACTCTCTTTGTCTCGGTTGACTCCTTCCCCCAGGAGATCGCCTCCTCGAAGGTGCACCCGGAGAGTCCGCCCCAGTGTGGGGCGTCGGTGGTGTACTGGACGGCGTAGGCGTGGCCGCCGAGGTCGCGGTCGTGCATGGAGGCGATCACCTGCGTCTGCTGGATGAAATTTTTCGGGACGCCGCCGCCGATATAGACGACTCCGGTCTTTTTTGACGTCTCGACGATCCGGGTGAGTTCGTCGGCGTCGGCGATCTGGTCGATGGCGATATCCACTCCTCTCCTCCTGGCGACGGTGAGGGCGATGCCGAGGGAGGAGTCGCCGAGGGCCGGGACGAAGACCGGCACTCCCATCTGCGTGCAGGTGGCGAGGATCGAGCGCCCGCCCGGGGCAACCTCCATGATGTGATGGCCGAGGCGGCTGAGGAAGTCGGCGGAGGAGGCATGGTAGGGGGCGAGTTCCGCGGCAAACTTCGCGACGCGCCGGTCGACGCTCCTGAACTCCTCTTCATAGGCGAAGACGTCGTAGATCCGGTCGATCCCCTGCCTGTACAGCGACTCGTCATCGACGTGATGGTGGCCGAGATAGTGGTTGATGCCGAGGTGTTCGGCGACGTCGTGGAAGATGTTGGCCCCTGTCGAGACGATGGCGTCGACGTACCTGTGCCTGACCAGTTCGATGAGGCATTCCTGCATGCCGGCAGGCACCATGGCGCCGGAGAGACCGAGAAGGATGGTGCAGTCGGGGTCCAGGATCATCTCTGACCAGACCCTGACAGACTCGCCGAGTTTTCTTCCCTGAAAACCGGATTCGCTCATTGCGGCAACAAGTGACGGTACATCTGTCGTCGGACAGACGGAACGGCGTGGGTTCATGTCCATGGCTGTTCTCCTGGGTTATAATCGGAATTCTATCTGATTAATCCATTGGTTTGGGTCAGATGGAGGAAAGAGGGGTGTATTCCTGATCTGGAGATGGAGGGATCGGGGGGTGGGGGGGATGGCAGGAGTATTCTCGACTCCCTTCGGTCGTCCCCCCCCCACATGAGGGTCGAGGGGAATGGCAATCTTCCTCATCATGATCTCCTCATCTTTCCTTCCCGACCCAATCCTGAGATGGCACATCTCTGTTCCGCTCCCCCTTGAAGTCCCTCACAGTCCGCCCCTGCGCGCCGCACCCGGGCCCCCCTATAAGATTCTCCTGTGGGGGGCCGTGGTTGGCGGCCGGTTGCCGTCGGCATCCCTGAGACGATCTTTTGCGTGCCGCATGTCCTGGATCGTATCCTGCTTTCTGGGGTTGGAGCCGGGGAAACGTCGGAGTGAGTCGAGAAGACCGTTGGTCTTTGAGGTAGTCCCCTGGAAGAGACACCCGTACACTGCCTTCCCCACAATCCAGGCCGGGGCAATTTTCTCGAACTCGCTCCGCTCGAATTTCGCTCAGGATGGATGGGATGCGGCAATCTCCCTCTTCAGGATGTCTCGTTCGCTCTTCCCGACCCTATCCCAAATGGGGGTCTGGGGGGCGAACGGAGTGAGTTGAGAAAATCTTTGATTTTCGAGAGATAGCCCCCGGCGCAAAGGTGTGGGAAGGCGTGGTGATCAGGCGTGCCACCCTCATCGTAGAATCTTTTCTGTAATCTCGCACCGGGGGGTTGTACCCCCCGGACCCCCCACGGTGAGGATAGGCCGGGGCGGCAATGAAGTGGTGGCCTGCTCCGAAGAGGGAACAAGGATCCGCTCACCAGAGACCAACAAGAATTTTCATCCCGTATGCTTGAGCCCGGTGTTCATGTTGGACTCTACAGAGCCCGATTTTCCGTCTTCTCATGCTCGCTATCGCTCGCACAGCGAAGACCTGATGGTCTTCTTGACTCCTTTCGGTCGTCCCTGCTCAGGATAGGTGGGGATATGGCAATCTCCCCCTCGGGATCACCTGTCTGCTCTTCCCCGGGACCAATCATAGGTCGGGGATCCGCGCCCCCCTCCCCACGACCATGGGGAGACATCACCCTCGGTATAGGGATTTCAACAGAGCAAAAAAAGTGGAAATGAGGTTCAGAGTGCCTGGATCAGGGATGTGCGGGTCACGATACCTGCAATGTGGCCGTTTCCGTCGGTGATGGGCAGGGAACTGATCTTTTTGGCGAGCATCGTGTCGATCACCTTGCCGACCGGCATGCTGGCGTTCACTGAGATGAGGGGTGCGGACATGATGTCGCGGACAAGCAGGTTCCGGATCCGGTGGTCCTGGTACTTCCCCTCCACGACCTCCCTGAAGGCGACCATCGCGCGGGCGACGTCGGTCTCGGTGACGATCCCGATCGGCGCTCCATTCTCGTCGGTGACGAGGAACCGGGCAATATCCTCGTCCATCATCCGGCGGCGGAGGTGGACGACCCGCTCCTCGACATTGATGGTGGAGGCCGGCTCCAGGATCTCCTTCACCTGTTTCGAGGGCTGCACCACCTTCAGCAGGTCGCCGTAACTGACCTGGCCGATGAGTTTGTGGTCTTCGTCAAAGACTACGACGATCTTTGCGTGCTGCAGGAGGGTGGGCAGGATCTCGATCCCCTGGTCGGGGTATGCCGCGGTAAACTCTCCCTCCACGGTGTTTGCGACATGGATCTTTGTCGGGGGGATGGTGGCATTCCTCTTCTTGCCGATCGTCTCGGCGATCGCCTGCCGGGAGATGGTGCCGACGACGGTCCCGTTGTCGGTAACGATCAGGGGGTCGATGTTCTCGTCAAGCATCTTGTCAAGGGCGTCAGTGATGGGCGCTGATTTCGCGATTGTTACCGGCTTTGCCATAATGTCCTTGATGTGGATGTACAGCTCTTCGCTCATTTTGCCACTTCCTGTAATATATTGTCCCTTTTCACGATCCCGAGGACCTCTGATCCTCGAACAATGACCACGCTGTTGATGCGGCGGTCGATCATCATCTGCACCGCGTCCGCGGCGCTTGTCTCAGGGGGTGCGGTCAGAACGGGGTGTGTCATCACGTCCTCGGCGACCGCGGAGGCCTCCTGGACATACCTGTATGCCTTTCTTCCACCAGATGCTTCTTTTCTCAGCATCTTTATATCTCTTTCCGGGATGCCGCCTGACTCGTCGCGGTAAATGAAGAACGCGAGGTTCGTTTCGGTAATGATCCCGGCGAGCGTCCCGTCATTGTTGACGGCGATGAGTTTTTCGTCCCTCTCTGAGAGGAGGTCGATGATATGGTCAAGGGAGTGGTAACGGCTCACCGTCACCGGGTTCTCCATAAGGTCGGAGAGCGGTGTCGTGAGCGAGCGTGCCGCGGCCGATCTGAGGATGTCCGATTTGGTGACGATGCCGATCACCTCACCGTCGTTCAGGACCGGGATGCCGCTGATGGACCGGTCGAGCATGAGGGCGGCGATCTCTCGCATGGGTGTGTCCGGGCCGACGGCTACAGGCTCTGGCGTCATCAGGACAGATATCGGAATGCGGTCAATCGGCCGTCTCCGCCAGATCGGTTCGGTCTGCCTGAGGCGGTAGGCGATGTCCTTTTTCGTGAAGATGCCGGCGAGTTTCCCGCCGTCCATCACCAGCACGCGGGAGATCCTGTGTTTGATCATCTGGTTTCTCGCATAGGCGACGGTATCCTCGGGCGAAACCACCCTGACCGGGGACGACATCACATCCTCTGCCTTCATCTCCTTTCACTCCTCATAAAATGCTTTCACAAGGTCGAATTCGGTTATCAGGCCGATCAACTTCCCTTCCTCGATGACCGGAAGGGCGCCGACCCCCTTCTGCAGCATCTTCAGCGCTGCATCATTGATGTTCGTGTTCGGGGTCGTGGTATACAACTCCGCCCCGGTGAGGGTGCGCACAGGCAGACCCATCACCTCGGCCACGTTGCCGGTCGAGAGGCGGGTAAAGATCTCCCCTGACCCGAGGTACTTCATGATGTCGGACGCCGAGATGATCCCGAAGAGCACGTCGTCCGAGACCAGGGGCAGGCGCCTGAAACCGTGGGCGATCATCTCTCTCGTGACCGACCCGATGGGAGTGTCGGGGCCGGTCACTCTGAGGCCCGTGCTCATGACCCCCTCCACGGTCACGTCCGTGTCCTCGGTGGCGAGGGCCTTCATCACGTCCCTCTCGGTGACAATCCCGGCGAGGGCCTCCTCCTCGTCCACGATCGGGAGGCCGCCGATCTTCTTCGTGACGATGATCTCGGCGGCCCCGGCGATCGTGGCGGTATGCGGCATTGTCGTCACCCGCTGTGTCATGACCTCCCGCACACTCTCATTGATCGCCGAAAGCAGGTTGCCGCTGTGCTTGACCCGTACAAGGTTGAAGCGGTCGCCGCCGCCGAGGAAGTCGATGATGTCCCGTGCGGTCACGATGCCGCGAAGACGGTGCGTGCCTGCATCGGTGATTGGAAGACGGCGGAAACCATAGGCCGTCATCGTCTCCACAGCACCGATGATGGTCATCGTCTGGGGGACCGAGATGACGCCACGGGTTGCAATCCCCATCACCTCGCCCTCGCTCCCGGCGATCCGTGATTTGAACTCGATCGGGCCGCGGTCGAGTTTGCCGGGCATTTTCAGCAGTCTGTCGCCCTGTTTCATCGTCTGATTATTCTTGTGCATAGCATCATTCCCTTGCAGAGAGACCATTCAGCACGCCATGCCGGTCGATCATGCCCACAAGAACATCACCGTCGAGGACCGGCATCTGGGAGAGATCATGTTCCACCATCCGTTCTGCCGCCGTCCTGATACTCTCGTCAGGCCCGATGGTGATCACGGGTGTGACCATCACGCTTTCGACCGGCACCTTTCCTCCGCTCTCCAGCGTCTTTCTCACCCTGCCGCTATTTAAGATATCTCTCCTTGAGATGATGCCGATGAGGTGCCGGCTCTTCATCACCGTGAAGGCGGCGATCCCTTCTTCGATCATCTTTGCATAGACCCTGCTGACCGGGTCGTCGGCCTCGCAGACTCCGGGGCTCCGGTGCATGTGATCGGCGACGGTGCCGCGGAGGTCTTCCCGCGTACAGAGGATCGGGAAGATCTCGGAGAGCAGGACCGCCCCGAGGACCTGCCCGTCGCTGTTCGTGATCACGGCCGAGTCGGATTTTTTCTCCCTGATTGCCCGTGCAACGACAATCAGCGAATCGTCGGGTTTCACCACCGCACCATCCCGGACAAAGCCCTCGATCTGGACGTCCGACTTGGTGGTGGTGACTTTCAGGGCATCGGTGATGTTGATATATCCGACATACCGCCCCTTCGTATCGGTGATCGCAATCTCGCGGAATGTGTCGTCCCGCAGGATCTGGCGTGCCCTGGTCATCGGATCCGCCGTGGTGAGCACCGGGACCCTGACTCTCACGTCGTCTGCCACCTTCATCTCAAGCGCTCCTCCTCCCTACAATCATTGCACAGCATCGTCCCGTCCATGGGGACCAGACTGTCACTCATCTTACCGCAACGGTCGCAGATGCCCATGGAATAATTTTCCTCCCGGTTGATGACGATCAGGTCTGACATAATCTCGTTGAGCTCGTTGGCGACGGATAGGAGGTCCCTGACCGTGACGATGCCGGTGACTTTGCCGTTCTCGACGACCGGGAGTCGTCTGACCCGGTGCCGTATCATCATCTGCGCAGCTTCCCCCACGGTTCTCTCAGAATCGATGGTGATGAGCGGCGTGCTCATGATCTCCCTGACATAGATGGAACTTGGCTTGAGGTCCTTTGCGACGACTTTGCAGTTCATGTCCTGTTCGGTGACGATCCCGATAGGGATGTTCCCTGAAAGAACGATGCAGCTGCCCACTTCGCTCCGGCACATGCGGGCTGCGGCCTTTGCGACCGTGGCCTCTGCCTCGATAGTGGTGGGGCTGCCTCTCATTACTTCTTTCAGCGGAACCCGTGTTTCGACGTATATGGTGTCTCGTGCGTTAGCCATGAGTTCACCCCGGAGGGTCGCTGTTTTCTGGATGATTCCAGATACCACTACCTAGGAGATTCCCCTATAAAAGAATACTGGCGGGTATTTTCAAATTCGAACATATATTCGCCCGGGTGATATTCACCCAATATAGGGGGATATTTATACCGGGGTGGATAATCATCTAATGAGTAACTGAAAAGTCTTGAATAGGGGATGAAGCATGAATTTTCTTATTCGCGCAAAGCTGACGGTATCTAATTTATTCCATGCCTTCTTCCGCAAAAAGAAGTCAAAGATTGGAATTTATGGGCCCCCCAATGCTGGCAAGACCACGCTTGCCAACAGGATTGTACGCGACTGGACCGGTGATGCAATCGGTCCGGTGAGCGAGATCCCCCACGAGACCCGGCGGGCCCGGCGGAAGGAGAACATCACGATCTCCGGTTCGAACGGCAATTCGATCATGATCGACATCGTCGATACCCCCGGCGTCACCACGAAGATCGACTACAACGAGTTCCTCGAGTACGGTCTTGAGAAGGACGAAGCGATCATACGGGCGAGAGAGGCGACGGAAGGTGTTGCCGAAGCGATGCACTGGCTTCGGGACGATATCGACGGTGTCATCTACATGCTGGACTCGACGCTGGATCCCTTTATGCAGGTGAACATCATGATGATCGGGATCATCGAGAGCCGGAAACTCCCGGTTGTCATTGTCGCCAACAAGATCGACCTCCCCGACGCTGCGCCCCAGCGGATCAGGAGTGCCTTCCCGCAGCATCCGGTCGTTCCGATCTCCGGCATGGAGGGAGACAATATCGAGATGCTCTATGAAAAGATGGCTGAGACGTTCAGGTGATCAGGATGATTCAGGGAGTTCAGATCGATTTCCTCTCGGCTGAAAGGATGGACCGGCTGACCATGATGGAGAAGGTTCGGCTGATCCTTGACGATGTACGGGACGGAAACATCGTCGTCCTGGAGAAGGGGCTTGCTCCGGACGAGCAGAGCAAACTCATCGAAGTGACGATGATGGAGATCAGGCCTGATGGATTCTCCGGGATCGAACTTGAGACCTACCCGATGAAGGCGGGAGGAGATGGTTTCGGTGGTTTCTTCTCCAAACTTGTCGGCAAGAAGTCGGAGTCCAGGCTCACGGTTATCGGCCCGGCGAACCAGCTCAAGACGATCAAGAAGGATGAGAACCTGATCCGCGCCTGGGTTTCGTCACGGTGAGGTGGAATGCCCCATAAGTGTACCAAATGCGGAAGGGAGTTTGAAGACGGCTCAACCGAGATCCTGAGGGGCTGCCCGAGTTGCGGCGGGAAGAAGTTCCTCTATATCGGTGAGTCGAAGAGGCACGATGACGTGCTTGAGGGGAAGACGATCGAAGAGCTCGCCTCGGAGACCGATACAGAGGAGATTGAGGTCCCCGAGACGCCTTCCCCGCCCCGCAAGACAGAGGAGGTCCGGGACCGTATAGGCAGGTATGACCAGGTCGAGGCGATCCGTGTCCTTGAGCCCGGCACCTATGAACTGAATATCGAGAAACTGGCCCGGGACGAGGAGATGGTCGTCGGATTCGGCAAAGAAGGGAAGTACTTTGTCGACATCTTCTCTATGGGCAAACGCAAAAAGAAGCAATAAAAATATCATTTCTTACGGTTTTCCCGGGATCTATACTTTTTTATACGGTGGGGGCCATAGGATCAGTGCTCACTCAGTACGCGGCAGAGATGTCCTTGTACCGATATTTTTTGACGCCGCGTGATGCCCGGTTATGCATTGAACTCCTTTCTGGATCTGACCGGGACTGATAGAGGTGAACATCATGAAACCACAATACCTGACACGAGTTGACCAGATCGACGCGCTGAACACGGGTGAGAAGGCCACCCTCAGGAAGGTGGAAGAAAAGTTCGCTTTCCGCTCGAACGATTATTATCTCTCTTTGATCGACTGGGACGATCCCATGGACCCGATCCGCAGGATTGCGGTTCCAAGCCCGCTGGAGTGCGAGGAGACGGGAGTGCTCGACCCTTCGCAGGAGAAGAACTACACGGTTGCCCCGGGCCTCCAGCACAAGTACAGGGAGACGGCCCTCCTCCTGGTGTCTGATGTGTGCGGGACTTTCTGCCGTTTCTGCTTCAGGAAACGGCTGTTTATGGACCGGGGTGCGGAGGTGACGAGGGACGTGACCGAGGAGGTCGCCTATATCAGGGACCACCCTGAGATCACGAACGTGCTCCTGACAGGCGGCGACCCCCTGATCATGGCGACGTCGAAACTCGAACCGATCGTCAGGTCGGTGCGGGCGATCGACCATGTGGGGATCATCAGGATCGGGTCGAAGATGCCGGCTTTCAACCCGTATCGTATCCTGGACGACCCGTCCCTGCTGGAGATGATCGGGAAGTACTCGACCGACGAGAAGCGGATCTATATCATGGCCCAGTTCAACCACCCGCGGGAACTGACGCCGCAGGCGGTGGAGGCGCTCGCCCTCCTCCAGAAGGCCGGGGCGATTGTCGTGAACCAGACGCCTCTCCTGCGTGGGGTGAACGACGACCCGGACGTCCTTGCAGAACTGTTCCGGAAACTCTCGTTCATCGGGGTGCCGCCGTATTATGTCTTCCAGTGTCGCCCGACTCTCGGGAACGGGATGTTCCAGGTGCCGGTGGAGGAGGGGTACCAGATCTTCGAGGCTGCCAAAGGGCGGGTCTCGGGGCTCGCGAAGAGGGCACGGTTTGTGATGTCTCATGCGACCGGGAAGATCGAGATCGCGGGGCTGTCAGAGGGGTGCGCCTTCTTCAAGTACCACCAGGCTGCAGACCCGGCAAATATCGGGAAGTTCATAGCGTTCCGCCGGAACCCGTCGGCCCTCTGGTTCGAGGACTATACAGAGCCGGTGACGGACGTGCCGGTGCCGGCAGAGTTCATGGAAGTCTCGGGGTAAAAATAGGTGCGGGGATCGTTAGTTTAACCCCCGCTCTCTCCTTTCCTCCCGTACGATAGAATGTCCTCTCTTGAGAGGCCATATCTGGTGGTATGACCGTTGGAGCATGATGACTCCGGTCTCAGGTGGGGGTAGTTTGTGCACTGTCCACTCGTGTACATCAGATTGTGGTCCGGTGATCTCCATCTGATTAGAATGGATAATCATCCGGATTGCTGATGTATTCCTCGATATTCTTGAAGGTGACTGTCGTTCCTCCGCTCTTCACGAAGAACCCGTCGCGGGCAATGACGACGCCCTCCAGGGATGCACCTTCAAAGGTTACCTTCCCGTTGGGTGCGAAGAAGATGCCGGTAACGCCACTGCCTCCCTTTCCTGTTATGGTAATATCTCCGGTTTGTGCAATGATGATGACGTTCGTCACCGTGTCACTCCAGGATGTGGATGAGTACCTGTCGGCATAGATCTTCATATTGCTCGTCAGGGCCCCGCCTGAGACATACCCTCTTGCCGCATACCAGTCCGTGGGTTTTGTGGTTGGTATCTCCTGATCCGGCATATCGAGTTCTGGCACTGTTGTCTGATGGATGCATTTCACGAGTATGGCCGGGCTCATGGTGGGGGGATGCGACAGTGTGCCTGTGTAATAAATGCGGGCATCATTCGCAATCCATGGTGTCCAATCCAGTGTAAGGTCTCCATCGACGTACACATTCCCGTGTATTCTGGCGTCTTTGAGGAAGAAATCGCCGTCAACGTACACGTCGCCGTAGATATTTCTGCTCCCGCTTCTTAACGTGAAGTCTCCGTTGATGGAGATATTTCCTGGTTCTGTTGTCGATCCAAGGCTGGTACTCCCTCCGTCCAGGGTAACGTCGCCATCGATGTAGATGTTTGACACCGCAATGGAGGCGCCCTGATTGATGTCCCCTGTATCCAGCCCTCCTGTAATAACAACAGTTGCCCCTGGACCATTGACATTATTTCCGCTGAAACTGAGGACGTTGCCATAGACGAAGACATTATTGTCGATGATGAAATTGATAAAGGACTCATTGACGGTGATGTAATCCGTCTTTGTCCTGGTGTCGGACCCGCCGGAATTCGTCACGGTCAGGCTGACTGTGTAGGTGCCCGGGGCTGTGTAGGTGTGTGCCGGGTGCTGCTCTGTCGATGTCTCACCGTCGCCGAAGTCCCAGGCCCACGATGTTGGGCCACCGGTGGAGTGGTCGGTGAAGTGCACGGCGAGGGGTGCGATGCCTGTCGTCGGTTCGGCGGTGAAGTCGGCGGCCAGGGGCGTAGGCGTGGGTTCTGTCGTTGGTACGGCTGTCGGTTCGGTGGTCGGCGGCACCGGTGTCGTCGTCACTGTCGGCCTGGCGGCCGTGCCGTTTTCGTAGAGGAGCCATTCGGAACCGGTCCGGCCGACGCCATCGGCGACGATCATGATCTCTGCGGCTGGAGATACGCCTGGAAGAATGAGGGCCTGTCCGGTTCCCCATGTCGTCCAGTCATGAGACAGATCGCCCGACGCGTTGATAAGAATGGTGTTGCCTGACAAAGGGATGCCGTTGACGAGGACGGTGAAATGCCCTCTTTCGAGGGGGTCGCCGCCGTCGTGGTAGAGATAAAGATCCTCGCCTTCGGGCTCCACGTGCGCAAGCATCGCGGGGGCCTTGTCGCCCGGTGGGTTTGAAAGGAGCATGACCCCGACACCCGCCGCCGCTGTCACGAAGACGGCGATGAGGGCGACGATGGCGATCAGTTCGCTGGCGGCGGTGTCTTTCTGCATCGGTTTTCCCTCGTTTTCAGGGGCTCTGTTAAAATTCGTCACTGGATCCATGCTCCTGCCTGGGGTCAGAGAGGGGGGGTGTACTCCTCCGCCCCGCCATTATAGAAAACGGATTTGTCGGTATGGCTGATGCCGATGAGGTCGAGGTTCATCGCACCAAATGAGTCGGGTATGAGATGCGTGAGGACGATCTCTCTACTGTCCTTCCAGCCACCGATGACGATATCGTCGTCGACTACGAAGTATGTCCATTTATTCTTCGGCTCGACCGAGAGGACGAGGGTGGAGGCCAGGCTATCGTACTGGGTGATCCAGATCTTGTTGAAGTCGATCGCACCCTCTCCGAGCAACTCGTCATTGACCCTGACCCTGACGTCAGGGAACTCAAAGGAAGTGATCGATGTTGCGCCGATAAAGATGCGACCTTTCTGGTCGCGTATGGACGTGATTTTGACCTGATCGCCGGGGGAAAGGGCCCGGTACGTTTCGCCGACCTGGATGGAGGACCACAGGCCGGTGACCCTGAATGCAAAGGAACCTCCGCCCTTGATTACCCCGCCCTTCGGGTTCTCTGTGATCAGGGTGATGTCGTGGCCTGTTGCAGGGTGCGGCGTCGTCGGTAGTGTGGTCGGTATCGTGGTTGGGATTGTCGTCGGCGTCGCGGTCGGTATTGTTGTCTGTGTCACTGTCGGTACCACGCCCGACCCCCCTGCGTCCACCTGCCCCCCTGTGTCCGCCGTCTCTCTCTGGTAGGAGGGTTCTGCAATGACGACCTCCCCACCCCCGGTATCGACGGCCAAGACGATGACCCTCTCAGGGGTGCCGGGGCCAGTGTACGTGAGAACCTCGCCGATCGACCAGAGTTCGTCACTCCCGGTGAGGGTGAACGCGGCAGTCCGGTCCTCAAGTCCGGTGCCGGTATCAACATAGATCCGGTACTTCCCTCTGGTGAGGGGGTCGCCTCCTTCGTGAAAGAGGACAAAAGAACTGTTGTTGGAATGTCCCGCGACGATGCTTGCGTGCGGCACCTCTGCACCATGGGGCTGGGAGAAGAGTGTCGCCGCCACGACTGCCACCGCGAGCACCACGAGAGCGATCAGAAGGACGCTCCCGATGACCTCAGAGACGCCGTCCTCGTTCTGGTTTTGCAGGTCTGTCATCTTCGTGCCTCATTCGATCAGGGACGCTGCATTAAAGATCGTCACTGCATAATCCGCCGTCGGGACGCGGAGAGCGACGTCTGGGGTCGTGTCGGATTCCGGGCCGTCGACCTGGATAGACACAGTGCCTCCGGCGTCGGTGCTGACTGTGTACCACGTCGCAGGGACGCCGCTGTTTCTGGCCGCCTCACGGAAGACGTGCTTAAGGGCCTGTGCCTTCCCGGCATCCCCGGTCTCAATTGCGATCGTCACATACTCGTATACCCCGTCAAGGCCGTACGACGGCATGTCTCGCAGCCGCGATTCGATCCGCACAGGCCCCGACCCGGCAAGGAGGGCCGAACCGGTGATGTTCACCGGGGCGAACGTCACGGAGGCCGAGGTATTCTTGATGTTGTAGATCGAGAGGGGGGGGGCCACCCGGACGGTCGTTCCCCCGTCCTGCGTCAGAAATACCGCGCCCATCTGGTAGGTCCAGGTCTGGTCGATCCAGTAGTTATTCCCCGAGACGTACTGTACCAGGCCGAGGGGGATCTTCACGCCGTCGGGTTTGTCACTGGTGGCGATCGTGACAGTCCCTGCGTCAGACCTGACCTCAACCGCACCCGACGACCCCACTGGAGTGAGGATGGGAAAGGAGAACGCCCCTCCTTCCGTCGCCGCCGCGCCGGTCCCGAGGTCGAAGGCCGTCGAGAGGGTGACACCGGTCTGTTTATTTATCCAGAGGGAGTCGAGTGCGATCTTGTAGTCGGTGAACCTGTCCTTCACCATGTTCATATGCGTGATCTCGTTCTCCCGCCCCTCTGCCGGCACCGCATAGAGCTGGTAAACCGAGAGCGCAAGCACGAGGACGCCGAGAAGGAGCACAAAGCCGACGACCTCCGAGAGGGCGTCCTCGTCCTGGGGGGAATGCATGGATCGCGTTTTTCCGGAGAGAGTATATATGCCTTTCAGAACAGTGCACCTACCTCGTGGGATAGCGTTAAGATTGCACGCGGTCACATATATGCTCCATCTGATCTCTGGAGACTATTGATATGATCGAACCTGACGACCGGATGCCACGTCTTGCCGACGGCTGCGTCCTCTGCTATGAAGGGGCCAAGATGGTCCTTTTCGTGACCGGGCGGTGCGGCAGGAACTGCTGGTACTGCCCCCTCTCAGACACGCGCCGGAATCTGGATGTCGTCTATGCGAACGACCGTTTGGTCGGGCGCCTCGACGACATCATCGAAGAGGCCGAGATGATGAGCGCGCTCGGTACCGGCGTCACCGGCGGCGAACCCTTCCTGGTCCTCGACGACGTCGTCAGGTACTGTCGTCTCCTCAAGGAGCACTTCGGGCCCGACCACCATATCCACCTCTATACTGGTATCGCCCCCAAAAAAGCGCAGCTCGAACCCCTCTGCGGGCTTGTGGACGAGGTCCGCCTCCACCCGCCGCAGGAGGCCTGGGCCGGGATCCTGAAAAGCCCGTACGCCGCCTCGGTGCGGACCGCCCGTGACCTCGGCTTTTCCATCGGGATCGAGGTCCCGTCCCTCCCTGGCCTCGAAGCCCTCGCAGCGATCCTGCCTGAACTCGACTTCCTCAATATCAATGAACTGGAGTGGAGCGAGACGAACGCCGATGCCATGCGCGAGCGGAACCTCGACCTGGAGGACGGCCTCCACAATGCCGTCGGCGGTGCGGTGGCATGGGCCGCCCCTCTCCTCGGCGACGAGAAGGTCCACTTCTGCTCGTCGGCCTTCAAGGACTCGGTCCAGTTGCGGGAAAGGCTGAAGAGGATCGCGGAGAACACGGCCAGGCCCTTCGACGAGATCACCGACGACGGCACGATCGTCTATGGCGTTCTGGAAATCGAGGGCGGGGAGATCCCGCAGGCCCTCAAGGAAGATATTTATGATCTCGAAGTCTCCGGTACCCATGTGGAAATGGCCTGGTGGGTGCTTGCCGAACTCAGGGAACGCCTCCCCGGCAAGAAGGAGATCGTGGAGCGCTACCCGAATGGCGGTATCATCCTGGAGGTGACGCCACTCTGAGCCTGAGGGAGAGGGTCGAACCCCTGTACGAGCGCTATCTCCAGTGGCAGTGCGTCCAGATCCCCGGTCATATCGCCATCATCCAGGACGGCAACCGGAGGTACGCAAGGCTTCTCGGCCTGGACACCATCGAAGGCCATCGCGCGGGCGCCGGGGTGACCGAGAAGGTGCTCGAATGGGCGCGGGAGATCGGTGTCCGGACGATCACCCTGTACTCCTTCTCGACCGAGAACTTCAACCGCGACCGCGCCGAGGTGGAGTATCTCTTTTCCCTCTTCAAGGAGAAGTTCGCCTCCCTGAAAACCGACGAGCGCGTCCACACAAACCAGATCCGGGTCCAGATGATTGGCGACCGCTCGATGCTCCCGCCCGACCTCCTCCAGACTATCGAGGCTGCGGAAGAGGCGACGAGGAACTACAGCCGGTACTACCTGAATATCGCCCTCGCCTATGGCGGCAGGAACGAGATCGTCCATGCCGCGAGGAAGATCGCCGCCGGTGTGCAGGACGGGTGCATCTCCCCTGACGAGATCACCCCGCAGACCGTGGAGGGCAACCTTTATGACGGCATCCATCTCCCTCCCGTCGACCTCATCCTCAGGACAGGGAATGAACGCCGGACCTCGAACTTTCTCCCCTGGATGGCAAACGGCAACGAGTGTGCGGTCTATTTTTGCGCACCATACTGGCCTGTCTTCAGAAAGATCGACCTTTTGCGTGCGATCAGGGTGTACGACCAGAGGATGCGGGGTTCCCGGTAGGTCAGGTGCCGTAGCGTCTGGCCCGTGCCTGGAAGTCTCTCAGAGCCCTGAGAAAATCGATTTTCCTGAACCATTTCCAGTTCACGTCTGAGAAGAAAAATTCCGAGTAGACCGACTGCCAGATGAGAAAGTCGGTAAGGTGACTGCCGCCGGTCTTGATCACGAGGTCGGGGGCGCAGTGATAGGTGAGGTGGCGCTCGATCGTTTCCTCGTCGATCGCCTCCGGCGGGGTGCCCTCTTCCGCTATCTTCCTGATGCATTCGGCGATCTCCTCGCGCCCGCTCTTGCCCGCCGCGACGGTCACGCACATCCCCTCTCCACTCGTCTCGATCTGGTCGCCCACATGGAGGCGGAGGCAGGCGATCGTCGCGACCTTCCTGAGGGCCGGGAGATAGGGCACAATCTCGGAGGGGTCTTGTGTCGAGATATGGAAGGTGGCGCCGCCAAGCCCGATCTCACGGCACCACTCGCTCACCTCGAAGACCTTCTCCGGGGCCTCGACCATGTCCTCTCCGGTGATCATGAAACATACCTGGCCGGGGAGTTTTTCGAGGTCGCGGCGAAGGATCTGCTCGTACAGCCACCTGATCACCGGCACCGCCCCGGTAGATCGGCAGGCCGCCGGGTATTGAGGACGTCTCCGGCACCGCACCAGCCCCGGCGTGCGAGGGCGACGCCGTAGTGCATGTGGCCGAGTTCACCGGCAGAATGCGCATCTGTCCCGATTGCCAGTTTCACGCCTTTCTTTTTTGCCTGCCTGATATAAATATCATCGATATCCATGCGCGCCGGCGAGGCATTGATCTCAAGGGCGGTCCCTGTCGTCGCCGCCGCATCGATCACCCGTGCCATGTCGATCGCCATGGCCGGCCGCCTCCCGAGGAGCCGTGCGGTCGGGTGACCGATGATGTCCACCTGCTCGTGTTCCATCGCCGCGATCACCCGGCGGGTCAGGGTGTCGGCGTCCTGTCTGAAGGCCGAGTGGACCGAGGCGACGACAAGGTCGCAGTCGTCGAGGACGGCCGCCGGCAGGGCAAGCCTCCCGTCGGCGAGGATGTCCACCTCGACGCCCGAGAGGAGGATGCAGGCGGCGGTGTGGTTCACCCTCCTGATCGCATCCTGCTGTTTCTGCAGGCGTTCGGCATTGAGGCCGTGCGCAACCCCGAGGCTTGCCGAGTGGTCGGTGACCAGGACATGCCCGTATCCTCTTTCCTCGCCCGCGGCGGCGACCTCGTCGAGGCTCATGGTCCCGTCGCTCCAGTCTGAGTGGACATGGAGGTCGCCCCTGATATCGGCCTCGTCGACGAGGGAGGGGAGGGCGCCGCGGAGGGCGCACTCGACCTCGCCGCGGTCCTCCCGCAGTTCCGGCGGCACGGCCGCCATGCCGAGGGCCGCAAAGACCTCTTCCTCTGTCCGGTAGACAGATAGCCGCCCTGTCGCCATGTCTGTCAGGCCGTACTCGTTCAGACGCATCCCCTGTGTCCGGGCGATCTCGCGGAGGCGGATGTTGAAGGCCTTCGAACCGGTGAGGTAGAGGAGCATCGCCCCCTCCTCGCCGGTGCGGGCGTACCTGATGTCGGCCTGCCTCCCCCGCATCCGCAGGGAGGTCTTTTTCTCCCCTTCCTCGACGACACTCTCCGCGAGAGCCCGCAGAGCCAGGTTCGCGTGGCCGGGGGGTGCGGTGGTGACGATGTCGATGTCGCCGATCGTGGATCGGCCGCGGCGCAGGCTCCCGGCAACACGCGCCTCGCCGGGGAGGACGGCGAGGATCGCGGCGGCGATTGCACTGGCCTCGGCGACGGTCATCCTTTCCGCGCCCTTCCTGGCCTCCTCGACTGCTCGCAGGATCTCCTGTTCCTTCTTCTGCCCGAAACCCTTCAGTGCCCTGAGCCGGCGGTTCCGTGCCGCCGCCTCCAGGTCGTCGATCCCCTCGATGCCGAGGTCCCTCCAGAGGCGGCCGACCGTCTTTGGGCCGACGCCATGGAGAGTGAGGAGGGCGGTGAGGCCGGCCGGCGTCGCTGCAAGGAGGCGGTCCCTCTCAGGGCAGGTGCCGGTCGCGGCGATCGCCCGGATCTTTTCGGCGAGGGCCTTCCCGATGCCGGGGATCGTCTCCAGTTCCTCCCTGTCCATCGCCGCCACAGGGCGGTCGAGCATGCCGATGAGTTCGGCGGCCCTGGCATAGGCCCTGACTTTGTACGGGTTCTCGCCGTGGATATCCAGCAGTTGGCCGATCTCTTCGAGCACCGCGGCCACCTGTCGGTTCGCCATCGCCATGCATGAGGGTGGTCTCCTCCCTATATAGGGGTTGGCGGAGGTTCTGGTTCTGCAGGGAAGCAAATCCATAAAATCCCCGGCCCCTACAATGTATGTATGAGTTCTTCTGTCCGGGAAGACTGCCTTGAGGCGATCCTCACCCTATCCGGCAAAGGTTGCCGGCCTGTGAGCGAAGCCGGGATCGGGGGAGCGGTGGATGCCGACACCGCCGAGGTCGTGGCGGCACTCCGGACTCTCGTCGCCGACGAGGACATCGTCCTGCAGGACGGCGGTTACCTGCTCACCCCGCAGGGGAAGACGGCTGCGGAGATTGTGTTCAGGAAACACCGCGTCCTCGAGTGCTTCCTTTCCGAGATGCTCGGTATGGACACGGGTGCGGCCTCGAAGGAGGCATGTGTCCTCGAGCACGGCGTTTCCGACGAGACGATCGACCGTCTCTCGACATATATCCAGGACCCGGGTCGCCACAGGGCGATGCGGCGGGGGGCCGGGGCCGGTCGACACTCCAGGCACACGCTCCTTGATTTCGCCGAGGGGGACACCGTGGAGGTCACGATGATCCGGTGTATCGGCAAGAACCGTCGGCTCATCGACCTCGGCGTCATTCCCGGTGAAAAGATTGTTCTTCAGCGCAAACTCGGGAACAATGCCGTCGTCGTGACGGTGAAGGGTGCCGACATCGCTCTCTCGCCCGAGATTGCCTCGACGATCTTTGCGGAGAAAACGGCATGAAGTGTGCCCTTGTCGGGAACCCGAGCGTCGGCAAGTCGCTCATCTTCAACCAGCTCACCGGCCTCGGCGTCGAGGTCTCGAACTACCCGGGCACGACCGTGGAACTGCAGCAGGGGAAGCTCTGCTACCGGCGTTTCCCCCTGGAGGTCGTCGACCTGCCAGGGATCTATTCTCTTGACGGCGATTCGCAGGAAGAGGAGCTGGTGCGCTCGTACCTCGTCCATGAACCGCCCGACCGGGTGATCGCCGTCCTCGACGCCACCCGGATGGAGCGGAACCTCTACCTCCTCCTCCAGCTGGCCGAGTACGGGATCCCGACGGTCGTGGTCCTGAACATGATTGACGAGGCGATGGAGCAGGGTCTCTCCATTGACCGCGAGCGGCTTTCCGAACTGCTCGGTCTGCCGGTGATCGAGACCGCCGCCTCTCTCGGGCAGAACATCGACCGGATCGTGCCGGCGGCCGTGCATGACGCGGCCGTCTCCGGGCTGTCCGTGCCGTACACCCCTGAGATCGAGGCGGCCATGCGGAGCATGGAGAAAATGTACGGGGCGCCGCGCCTTCCTGCCCTTCAGGCCCTCCAGGGAATCGGACACGACGACGGCCTCCTCGAAGGGGCGCGGGCGATCGCCGCAGAGATCGAGTCGCGCAATCACATGGCACCCGGCCAGATCATCGCCGCCAACCGCCACCTCTGCGCCCGGCAGATCTGCGGCGAGGTGGTCGGGGCGCGGGAACCGGACCGCCGTTTTTCCCTGGACCGGCTACTCACGAAGTCCTTTCCCGGGATCCCGATCCTTTTTGCCGTCCTTCTCTCGATGCTCCTCGTGGTCTTTACCGCCGGATCGTTCATCGAGGGAGTGATCGTGGAGGCCTTCTCCGTCTTTTTGATCGAGCCCTTTTCGGCCCTCGCCCTCCCTCCCCTCCTTCACACCATCGGGATGGCGGCGCTCCTTGCCGTTGTCGCCGGCCTCGGGATCGCCTTTCCCTTCGTTTTCATCTACTATATCCTCCTCTCCATCGTCGAGGACTCAGGCTACCTGACGCGTGCGGCTTTCCTTGCCGACCGTGCGATGCACAGCCTCGGCCTTCACGGCGGCGCCATCATACCGATGGTGATGGCCTTCGGCTGCAATGTGCCCGCGGTGATGGCGGCCGGGCAGTTGCGGACGACGAGGGAGCGGACGATCGCCGCTTTCCTGATCACGATGGTCCCCTGCTCTGCACGGACAGTGATCATCACCGGGATCGTCGCCGCCTTTGTCGGCCTCGGTGCCGCGCTTTCGGTCTATTTCATCGTCCTTGCCCTCATCATCCTGACCGGCATCTTCCTTGCCCGTTCGATCCCCGGCGGTCAGTACGGTATGATCCTGGAGATGGCCCCGCTCAGGCGGCCCGACGCCGCGCTCGTCATCAAAAAGTCCTGGCAGCGGATCAAGGAGTTCCTCTTCATTGCCATGCCCCTGCTCCTTGCAGGGAGCGTCGTCCTTGGCGCCCTCGACTACTTCGGCTGGGTCGCCGCCTTCTCCGAGGCGGTCACCCCGATCTCCGAGGGCCTGTTCGGACTCCCGGCATCGGCCACGACCGCCCTGCTCTTCGGCATCCTCAGGAAGGAGATGGCCTTTGAGACCCTTGCCGTTCTCTCCGGGACCGCGGACCTTGCCTCGGTGATGAGCGCGGTCCAGCTCTATACTTTCGCCGTCATCAGCGTCCTCTTCGTCCCCTGCATCTCGACGATCGCCGTGCTCCTGAAGGAGATGGGTGCGAGGGTAACGGTCGCGGTCTCGGCCTACACGATTGCGATCGGATTTTTTGCCGGAGCACTCATACATCTGATCACAGGGTAAGTGGCGATGGACCGGATCTGTGCAGATGTCAGGGAGATAGATGGTCGGATCGGCGAGATCAGGTCGCCCTCCAATATTCTCCTCCTTGCTCCGCCATTTTCCGACGCCGAACGCCTCGCCTATGCCCTGGTGCGCCCGGCAGAGGCCGATTATACTGTCGTCATCTCCACAGACGAGGACGCACCGAGCGTCTGCACTGCCTTTGGCGAGGACGACGGGCGGGTCTGGGTCCTGGACTGCATCACGAAGAGTGTGGTCCCTGGCGCCACCGACACCGAACTGGTGAAGTACGTCGGCAGTCCGGCCGACCTGACAGGCATAGGGATCAAGTTCACGAAGATCCTGGACAGCGTCCAGAGGGCCGGGGATGCAGGGGACGCGGCGCCCGGTCAGGTGCGAGTCTGTGTCAACTCCCTCTCCAGCTTTCTGATCTATACGAAGCTCGAAGCGATCTATCGTTTCTTCCACATCTTCTCTGCCCGCATCAGGAGGATGAACGGCATCGGGGTCTATCTCCTCAATCCGGAATCTGTCGACGAGAAGACGGTCTCCACCCTGAAGCAACTGATGACCGGGATCATCGAGGTGGAGGCATGCGACGGCGACCCCGGGGTCCATGCCCTGCGCTACCAGGACCTCTCGGGCAGGGTCTCCCCTCAGGTGCGCTACCACTTTGAGGGCGACGACCTGGTGGTGGAGCCATGATCCCGATCGGTATCCCGGCGCTCGACGAACTGCTGGGCGGCGGCATGCCGGTTGGGGCCGGGGCGCTCGTCTCCCTTGCCCCTGGCGTTGAGGGGCAGCAGGTGCTGTACAGCGCCCTCAGGAGTGTGCATGACCTGGGCCGGCGCTGCCTTGTGATCGTCCCGTACACGACGGCAGGCGCGTATTGTGCCGACCTCTCGGGGACGCCCTATGCCCTCTCCTCGGAGGAAAACCTTGTCTTCCTCGATGCCTCCGTCTTCGACGCGATCCACGGGAGCAGGGCGGCCACTCCCCTTTCTGAGGCGGCGGCGTGGGATGACCTCGTCGCCTCCCTTGCCGCGGACTGCGGGATCGATACCGTCTTCCTCTACTGCAACCGGATCTGCGATGCCCTCGGGACTGAGGAGGCCCTCGCCCTCTTTGCCGGGGTGTGCCGCAGGCTCGGTCTGACCCTCTATGTGGAGTACCTCAACCTCTATGACCGTGACCACCTCGGGGCGCTTTCGGCCAACCTTCCCTTCGACCTGGTGCTCTCGGTAGGCGAGGGATTTGAGAATTTCCTTTTTTTGAACCACTTCAGGATAGAACACCTGGCCTGGGCCTGCGTCCCTGATATGCCCCTTCCCTTCGTGGTCAGGGACGACGGCTACTTCATCCCCTATCTCCCGAAGATCGTCGTCACCGGCCCGGTGGACGCGGGGAAGACCACATTCATCAGGACACTCTCGGAGACGTCGGTCTCGTCCGATCGGGTGGGTGTTTCCGGGTCACCGACGACGGTGGCGATGGACGTCGGCCATCCCCATGTCGCATGCCGGGGTTTTGACCTCACCCTGATGGGTACGCCCGGTCAGGAGCACTTCGGGCCGATCATCAGGCACCTGCTCACCAACGCGACCGGCATCGTCTTCATGGTTGACGGCACCAGCACGGCGTCTTTCGGCCGGGCGCGTGCGATCCTCGACGAGATCAGGGAGATGGGTGCGCCCTTCGTCGTGGCTGTGAACAAGGGGGATCTTCCTGAGAGGGTGCCTGACCGGGACCTGCGAGTGGCCCTCTCCCTCCCTGAGGAGACGCCGCTCCATTCCTTCTCGGCCCTGGACCCGGACGGGGCGATGGGCGTGCTCGACGCCCTGGTCTGTCTGATCACCCGGAGCACAGATCAGGCGTGAGGCCGCGTCTCCCTCCTCTCCACAAGATAGATGTGCCCTGTACCCCCCATGAGTGATGCACTATGCTGACATTTATCGGACTTGGCCTCTATGACGAGACCGACCTCTCCCTGAAGGGTCTGGAACGGATCAGGCTGGCTGATCATGTTTTTCTCGAACACTATACCTCGGTGCTGACCGGGGCGACGCCCGAGAAGATGGAAGCACTCTTCGGGAAGAAGGTGCGGTACCTGTACCGTGACGATGTCGAGGGACATCCGGAGTCTTTTCTTGCGCTGGCGAAGGACGAGGACGTCGCTTTCCTGACGGCCGGTGACCCGATGGTCTCGACCACTCACATCGACCTGCGGATCAGGGCGGCGGCGATGGGGGTCGAGACGGGGATCATCCACGGCGCCTCGATCGTGAGCGCGGTCTGCGGGCTGACCGGGCTTCAGAACTACAGGTTCGGCAAGTCCTGCTCCCTCCCGTTCCCGTACGGGAAGTGGGCACCGACGACGCCGATCGAGGTGATCGAGCACAATCTGGCAGAAAATCTCCACACCCTGGTGTACCTGGACATCCAGCCTGACCGGTACATGCGTGTCCCTGAGGCGGTGGCGATGCTGGAGAAGATGGCAGCGGACCGCGGCATCTCGGTCCCGCTGTATGTCGGCGTGGCGCGGGCCGGGTCGCCTGCGCCTGTCGTCGCGGCCGGTACGGCTGAGGCGCTTGCCGGCGTGGACTTCGGCGGCCCCCTCCATATCCTCGTCGTCCCGGGCGAACTCCACGTGATGGAGAGGGAATATCTCTCGGCCTTTGCTGGCTTATGACCTCTCCCTTCTCCGTTGATGCCCTGGAAGCGGCTCTCTGTGCGATTGTCCCTGCCGTTCCCCGGGAGTCGGCGCTTGGACGGGTCGAGGCCTGTGTCCTCAGAATGGCTGAGTCGTACCTCTCGGACGGGCGGGTCTTTGCGGCGCGGGGCGACCTCGTGAATGCCCATGCAAGTTTTGCCTACGCCTCTGGCTGGCTGGACGCCGGGGCATATCTCGGCCTGTACGGCGGGCGGACTGTCCCTTCCTCGTACGACTTTGCGGCATCGATCCCGCCGTCCCTTGCCGGCCACCTTGAGGAGAAGACTGCCCGGTACGAGCGTCTCCTCTCGCAGGCCCTCTCGTCTGTCGAACCGGCCCCCGACGCGGAGACCCCGATGTTCTCCGCCGCATGCCGGGTGCGTGAGGCAGGTCGGTCGGCCCTTGCAGAAGGGCAGGGCCATGCCAGGGGCGGGCGGCGTGCTGAGGCCCTTGGGTGGTATTCGTACGGGTACGGATGGCTTGATGCCGGGGTCCAGGCCGGCCTCTTTGCGATTACCGGCTCACGGGAGATATTCACAGTATGAATGCCCGTTTTGTGCCGTCAATCCTCAAAGGGTTTATAGTACCGTCCCGTAACGTTAGAGGAGCAAATACCGTACCCTGCTGATTTCGGGGGTGCTTGCGGAGGCCGGATGAAAAAGTCTCAGTGGAAGTGGCTCGGGGTATCCATTGCCTTCAGCACTATCGTGCTCATACTTGTCCTGTATTTTACGTTCGACGAGACCACGCTGGAGTATCTCGCACGGCTCAATCCTTTCTACCTTCTCCTTGCCCTGCTGGCCCATATCGTCGCACTCGGCTTCTGGGCTCTCCGGATGAAGGCGATGTCCCGGTCTCTCGGGTATGATGTCGGCTTTTTCCACTGTCTCAATGCGGTCTTTGCGAACCTCCTCATTGCGGCGATCACGCCCTCCCAGGCAGGAGGGGAACCGGTCAGGGTCCATGAACTCTACCGTGCCGGTGTGAGCCTCGGCGATGCCACGGCGGTCGTGATCATGGAACGGATTCTGGACGGCGTGGTCCTTGCGGCCATCAGCGTCGTCACGATGGTCCTTCTGGGCCAGCAGTGGCAGAGCCTCGGGGGCGGGAATTCGACGCTGGTCTATGCATCCTGGGTGATCATCGCCGCACTCGTCCTCCTCTTTGTCTACTCTGTCAGGAACCCGGAGGTGTTGAAGGGCTGGCTTCGGCGGATCTCGGTGTGGCTGGAGCAGAGGAAGTCGAGGAGGAACGTGGAGAAACTGAACCTCCTCCTTGAGCGGATCGATACCGAGGTCGATAACTTTCATAGCGGCCTGAGCAAGTTTGTCAACCACGGGAAGGCGGGCCTTGTCTGGGGAGCGGTTTTTACGGCCCTCTTCTGGATCGTTGAGTTTGGTATCGCCTCGATCATCCTTGTTGGCCTCGGGGAAAAGCCGTACCTGGTGGAGTCGTTCATCGCCCAGATCATCATCGCCCTTCTGATGATGATACCCCTGACGCCGGGCGGGTCCGGGATTGCCGAGGTGAGCGCCACCTCGATCTACGGGATATTCGTGAACTCGTCGATCGTCGGCGTTTTCGTCCTCCTCTGGCGGATGATCTTCTATTACTTCAATATCGCCGTCGGCCTCGCGGCGAGCATCGGCATCCTCAAGCGCGAGGTGGCCAGGCACTGACCTGCCACAACCCTTAACTCAGATGAGGATGTTCCCCTTCCTATGGGCACGATGGAGGTGCGGGTGAAGGGGGTCTTTCTGGCGACCGGAGCGGCCGGGGCTGTGCCGGCCGTCCTCCTCGCCCTTTCGGCGGGGAGGTCGATTCCCATCTATATCGGCCTGTGGGAGGCGATATCGATCAATAATGCCCTGAACCATGACGTCCTCCCGCGCCCGGGGACCCATGACCTCTTTGTCTCGATGCTGGAGTCCTTCGGCATCGGGGTGGTCAGGCTGCACATCGACGACCTGCGTGAGGGTATCTTCTATGCCCGCCTGATCTCGGCACGGAACGGTGCCGAGGAGAGTCTGGACTGCCGGCCGAGCGATGGGATCGCGATCGCCCTTCGGGCGGGAGCGCCGATCTCGGTCGAGGAGAGGGTGGCCACGGATGCAGGGATAGAAGAGGCCGATCTCCCGGGTTTTGTCGACCTTGCCACCTATCTCTCCTGAGGGAGAGATTTTTGAAAAATCGACTCTGTTGAATCGGGCATGAGTCGGGAGCACGCCTCAGGCATACCGCATGAAAATTGTTCTGAGGAGTTCGTCTGGTCAACGTGCCTTCCCGCACGCTTGCGCCGGGGGCGCTGCCCCCGGGCCCCCGGGATTACGATAGGACGGGGAAGGCAGAGGGCGAACCTTTTCTGAAGGTGGTTTTGTCCTCTCCATCTCCATCATGGGGTGCTCGTTGAGAGTCAAAACCTCATGAAAACCCGGAGAACGGATCTTCTGGATCATTTTCATGGTAAACCTTCATACTGGGGGTATCGCCAGAGTCCGGATCGGGACTATATCCAGCCCCGCTCCCTCCCCCTCCCCGACACCAGGGGGCCGGGAGTGGAAGAAACATTGCCCCCGATCATATCGGCGACCTGGGGGCGTTGAGTCCTGCCGGATTTCATCCTGTTCTGCCCACAGCCCCCGGTATGCCCGGATCGCCGGATCTCCCCGGTATGGCCCTGAATGAGAAGCGGGATCCCCTGTTCGGAGGCAGATCCGGGCGTATTTGGCCCGCCGTGTCCCGCGGGTCACACCCTCACGCTCTGACATGCAGGGGTCATGGAGATAGGACCCGGGGGATTTCTACAGACCTCAAAAATCGGCTTTGTAGAATCAGGCATGAGTCGGGAGCACACCTCAGGCATACCGCATGAAAATTGTTCTGAGGAGTTCGTCTGGTCAACGTGCCTTCCCGCACTGCCCCCGGACCCCCGGGATTATGATAGGGGGGGGAAGGCAGAGGGCGAACCTTTTCTGAAGGTGATTTTGTCCTCTCCATCTCCATCATGGGGTGCTCGTTGAGAGTCAAAACCTCATGAAAACCCGGAGAACTGATTTTCTGGATCATTTTCATGGTAAACCCTCATGTTCAGGTTGATGTTGCCCCCGAGAATTTCATTGAGTGGGTGTGGATCCACTGCCTTCCCCTACATCTGAACCGGGGGCTATCGCTCGAAAATCAAA
>NZ_JAQVNX010000003.1 GCF_028702905.1 Methanofollis sp. | reverse complement strand
CGACGACCGCCACGGTGAACACCGGCGCTACGACCCCGATCTCGGCACAGTTCGTGGCAGTCCCGCCGACGACACAGAAGTCTCCGGGCATGGTCGTCCCGGCCCTCGGGGCCCTTGCGATCCTCGGCGCAGTGCTTGCCCTCCGCAGGCACTAATCTTTTTTTTCTGTTTTCGGTTTTGTAGAATTTCTGTTCTGGAGTTGTACCGGGGGACTACCATCGAAGACCTGATGGTCCGTGGCACATCTCCTGAGATGTGCACGCACAGGAAAATCTTCGATTTTCCGTCTTCTCATGCTCGCTCCGGTCGTTCCCGCTCAGGATAGGCGGGGATACGGCAATCTCCCCCCGGCGTATCCACATCACTCTTCCCCCGGCGCATCCAAATTTCGGGGGTCTGGGGGCGTCAGTCCCCCGGCCCGGGTTTTCCGGGAAGGCAGTCGATCGGCGTCCTCCTCCGGGGGACTACTCCCCCGGACCCCCGCTCAGGATTGGTCCGGGAATGATAAAACAGGAGATTCAGTAGAGGAGATAACTATCCCCCTATCCTAATGAAATGGGGTCTGGGAGGATGAACGGAGTGAATCGAGAACACAGAAAATGCAGAGCATTTTCTTGACAGGAGGATCTTCGATCTTCCGTGAATCTTAATTTTCGAGCGGCAGACCCCTGAAGAGACACCAGCCCAGTGCCTTCCCCTAAGAGTGTGCCGGGGGTTTCACCCCCAACGCCCTGATCGCATCCTTCAAGAACCTCCGGACCGATAGATCACAGGATGAAGACCGTGGTCATTTCGCCGGGGATCGCCACCTACGGCGCCATGCTCATCGGCGGGGTTGTGCGGGAGGCCGGGCACGAGGTCGCCCTCTCCACCGCGCTTGCGGCAGGCGACGCAGAGGCAGTCCTCCTCTCCCTGTACTCGACCCAGCACCTGATGGACCCGGAGATGAAGGCGTTCGTCGCCGGAGTCAGGGCCTCGGGAAGGCCCGTCTATATAGGCGGCCCTGTCTCGGCGTACCCGGAGTACATCCTCGGCGAACTCGCCCCCGATGCCGTGGTCGTCGGCGAGGGCGAGGCTACGGTGCCCCGCCTCCTTGAAGAAGGGATACGCCCCGACCTCCAGGGCATCGCTTATTTCGACGGCGAGAAGACCGTGGTCACCTCCCCGGCACCGCCGGTGTCGGTGGAGAGGAGGCCCCTCCCCCTGATCCCGGACGCCATCGGGCAGCAGTCCATCAGGGGCGCAAACGCCTATATCGAGACGCACCGCGGCTGCACAGGGGCGTGCACCTTCTGCCAGGTGCCCCGCTTCTTCGGCCGCGAGATCCGGAGCCGGGGCCTCGACGAGATCAGGGAGGAGGTGCGGGCCTTCAGGGAGAAAGGGGCGACGAGGCTCTCCGTCTCCGGGGGCACCGGATCCCTGTACGGCTATGACGGCGCGATCGACGACGACGCCGTCATCGCCCTCCTCGAAATGCTCGCCGGGGAACTCGGGCCCAGGAATGTCTCGGCCCCCGACATCAGGGTGGACGCGATCACCGACGAGATCCTGGAGGCGATCCGGAAGTACACCATCGGCTGGCTTTTCTTCGGCTTCGAGTCAGGGAGCGACCAGATCCTCAGGCAGATGGGCAAGGGCGTGACCGTCGCCCAGATGCACGACGCCGTGGAGCAGTCCCGGCAGCACGGCCTGAAGGTCGCCGGCTGTTTCATCGTCGGCTACCCCACCGAGACTGCCGAGGACTACGAGGCCACGAAGGAGTTCATCGCCGCGGAGATGCTCGACGACGTCTTCATCTCTGTCGCCGAACCGATCCCGCGCACGCCCCTCGCGGACCTCGTGCTGCGGACGCCGCACCAGGAGAACCCGGTCTTCGCGCCCCACGAAGGAGAGTACCGCTCCCTCCACCTCACCGAGGCCGAGGCGCGGTGGTTCGACCTCTCCCAGCACGCCGACATGTACAAGCCCCTCCTTCACGTCGTCACCGACGAGGTCTTCAACCTCTATCTTGCGGAGGCGCGAAAGCAGGGGGAGGACGTGCGGCGGGTGACCGCACTGATCGAGAGGTACGACGGGGGAGGACGAGAATAACCAGGAGTGGAGAGATCACATTGGGTCAGGCATGCCGTGGGTGCCTGCCAGACCGAGAAATCTCTGCGCTTTTTCGGCCGCGTGGAAATCCGCGGTACGAATCATTTTTTGGGCGATCAGGTGTCACGGCCGTTCGTAACATGATGCCCCGGGAAGCGTATTCTAAATTACGAAGACCATTTCCTCTGTCACCAGGATCTCATCGTGATATGCCGTATCAGATGAGCAGGGCTGTTGCCCGGACTCCAGGCATCAGACTTTTGCATAAGGTAGGTTTCATCCGATACCTGCTCAAGACCTCCTGCAGTCGTCCTGCCTATGATCATCGAGAAAATCCGCGCATCCTGCTCTTTTTTCAGGGAGTTCCACTCATCGAGAAGCGCTTCGTTCGAGATTTTCGAGCCTCCGTCGGTGATAAAGAGAAGATCGGCGCTCCTGAACTGTGGCTCTTTCAGGGACCGCATTCCCGCCTTCAGAGCGGTGTTAAAATCCGTGCCTCCGCCGAATGTTTGATTGAGGAATTCAAGAAACTCCCGGGCCATCCTCTTCGTACCTGTAAGGTCTATCGTATCCAGCTGATTCCGTGATGAAAAGAGGATTACTTTCACGTCCCTCTCTTCTTTCAGCATCCTCCGGGCAATGGCCAGGATAGTGGCTTTTGCTATCGTCTCGGGTGAACCGCGCATCGACTTTGATGTGTCGACCAGCGCCACAACAGGCCCCCTTTTTCTGGCCGATGGGGGGCCTCCGACCCAGTTCTTCCCCCGCAACTGATAGGTCAGAAGCTTTTTTTCCGCGAGGTCTGCAGCAAATTTTAGTTTCAGGGTTGGATTTTGCAGTTTAACCGCTTCAGTAGGAAGAAGATGGTCAAGGTCGGAGGAATAGGTGATGGAATGCATCTCTGTCTTTCCATGAGAGGAAACGGCTATCTTCCTCGACCCGTACTCCATCTCAATGCGCCCGAGTTGCTCAACGATTTCTTTGAGCGTCTTGCTATCCTCTGCAATCTTTGCGTAGCGCTCAAGGTTTTCGAGATAATTCCTGTGAAGATCCTTCAGCGAGTAATCCCACTGTCTACCGGGGAAGAGCTGGACGAGTATCTCAAGAACGTCAAGGTTCTTCTGCAAAGTGGATAAAACCGGGTCCATTGCAGGGTTTAACTGGTGTCGGAGAATTGCCTGTATGATCTCATTGGATTCTGGTTTTTCCGTAAACTTCAGAACTCCTCCGACCAACCCTTCTTGCGGGTTGTCTGAATCGGAAGCGTCTTTCGAGTCAGATTTCAGTGCCAGAATAATCCCGGAGATGATGTTATCGAGATCGTCCAGAATGTCTCTCTGTAGTTCTTCTGATGGCGAAAAGATGGGTATATCGTTATCTGATAACTGCATCTGCCCTGACTCTCGGGCCGAACTTATGCTTGAAGAAGCGCCATCATTGCCTGCGTCCTGAATCGGCCCGGATAACTTTTCTTCGGCATTTTCCTCATTTCCATCATCATCTGAAGGAGATTGCCCTTCCCCGTCCGAAGTGGTTTCGAGAAGACGGGAATACTCCTGAGCAAACTGCTCTGCATAGTACGACAGGATGTTGATGTCCGCCCCTTCACCGGGGGACTGTGCCTTTGCAGATTCTGCCCGAATAAAATTCTCCAGTTCCTGTCCGGCCTGGAATGCATCATTCAGGAAATTGTGTAGCACCTGAGGATCGGAAGTACTCTGCAACACTTTGAGATCGCCGGAGAGATCTTCAAACTGCGGTGCGAGATCCGGATCTGTTTCTGCATCCTGCGGGAGATCGTGATCTCCTTCCGGTTCCGGGTCCTCCCAGATCCGCTGCGTCTGCTCAAGGAGCCGGAAAAGTTCGTTCAGCGCCTCCTGCAACGATGGGTCATGTGAATCTTTGAGGTGCAGAGAGTGCTGCGAGAAACAGTCGATGATGTCAAACGTCTTTTTGAGGAAAACCTTCAGTGCTTGAATGCCTGCAACAGGGCTTTTCTCGGCAAGTTTCCGAAGATCCGACCAGGCACTATTCCATTTAAGGTTCAGATATATAGGGTAAAATACGCCAAAACGCTCTATGAAGCGCCGGGCGTCCCGGATCTCGTAATGATCTCCCAGAATAAGTTCTGACACATATATTTCCGCGATATCTTCACGAACCCGGCGGGGGATGGTACGGGGAACCGAAATGATAGGATTCAGATCGCCTTTCACGATCTGTGATAGCCGGTTCAACTCGTAGGGAGATCCCATTCCAGATATCAAATGTTCATCCATTCTTTTCACACTTTTTCGAGGGTATTATTATGTCATATTTTCCCGTAACGCCGCAGTCGGATCTGCGTGAAAAACGCTCATGACGTATGCCGGCATTCAATACTCTTCTCGACATTTGCCATCTTTTCTTCTATTGCGTAGAGATCCTTGATCTTCTCTTCGTGCCTGAGGAGAATTTCATCGATGTCTCTTCGAGAGATCCAGATATTTTGATTGAGATGGTTCTTCAAATCTTCCGTTTCAGAGTCCAATGACTGCTTTAATCTATTCTTTTTCTCTAAAATTTCGTTATATTCACGAATCAGCATCTTATATTTAGAGTGGTCAATCGTGTTTGGTTTCATTCCGAGCGACCTGAGTGTGTCAGTCGCATTATACGTCTGCCAATTTGAATTTGTATAGTACTTATGAGATGGATTCTTTTCGCTATGCCTGATCAGATCCCAGACTGTGCCGAACGTATCATTGCAATTTTTACACGTCACAACCTGGGGAAGTTTCTGGCCTGGATCATATGAATACTGGACGGACCGACTTATTTTGTCGAAGTCGCTCACCTCGCTACCCAGTTGATATGTGTTTATTCCGCCGGAAACGGCCACATCCAGAATACGTTTCCTGATCTGCTCTCGCTGATCGGGAACTGTCCAGAGCATATGCTGGAGCAGAGGGAGCATTGTGCGGTTGACGCTCGCGTCACCATTTGCTGCGGCTGCGACGTTCAGTACATGAAGGATCTTCTTCCACCGACGGTCTGAAATGTGAATATCCATAGACCGCAACTCCTTCCGGAGCGCTAAAATGCTGTTCAGGACGTCCGGGTCGACAGGTAATTCTTGCGCTTTCTCCCGGATGGCATGGATATCCTGGATCGACAGTGTTGTGGAAGGTATAAAGCCGTCACTGCTTCCGGTGAGGTATTCGAAAAAGTTCTTCTCATCCTGAATATAGTCGACAGAGTACCGGAACAGGAACCGATCATACAGGGCTTCGAGATTTTCATCCTCTTCCGGGAGTTCATTTGATGCGCCAAAGACTGAGAGCAACGGGATATCCAGAATATTTTTTCCGTTGTGGAACTTTCGCTCGTTCAGGATGGTCAGAAGGCTGTTGAGGATGGAACTGTTTGCCTTGAAGATTTCGTCAAGGAGGGCGATGTGTGCAGTCGGGAGGTATCCATCAATATTACGCCGGAATTCATCCTGTTCGAGGGCTTTCAGAGATAGGGGACCAAATATTTCATCAGGCGTTGTAAAGCGAGTGAGCAGATAATAATAGAATGTGCCCCCCTCAATCGACTTGCAGATGGTGTGGGCCAGGTATGTTTTGGCCGTTCCCGGTGGCCCGAGGAAGAGAACATGCTCTCCGGATACTATTCCAAGGAGCGCTCCCCGGATTTCATCGTCCCGCTCCTTAAAAATAGACTGGAAAGAGGACTGAATTGCCGAAAGATTTTCTCTTATGGCCATCGCGTATTTCATATTAAAATTAGAGATAATAAACATTCTGATTCCATATAATCTGGCATTAATCACTTTAACAAAAAAGGGACAATTATTGTGATTTGAAGCCCTTTTGGAAAATGAAAACCGTTTTTTAAGATGCTCACTCCGTATCTTTGCCTGACCTCATTGTTTTTCGGATTGATTTTAGTCGCTCTGTAGTTGACTGCAACTCGTATCGGAAATGAATCACAAAATTCAGATTCGTTCCTCATCCAATGGTTGGTTATGGTATTTCCACAAAGCGGAACGTGTTGATCTCTTTCTTTTCGCTTTTCATAGATATCATCCGGACGAATCCTGGTGCGGGGACTCGCCGTTGTATTCCTTCACCGCGGCGATCATCTTCACCGGAAAGTTGATGAAAAAACAGGGGGGGAAGCGGTACCATGCGCGGCAGGGACCAGATCGCGACGATCCTCCCGGACATGGGCAGGATATTCCTCCTGATCGGGCTCGTCTGCCTCACGCCCCTCCTCATCGGGGCGGTATACCGCGAATGGAGCCTCCTCCCCGCAATGGCGACCGCACCCCTCGCCTTCTTCATCATCGGGGGTCTGCTCTCGCCCCTGCAGGCGCCGCCAGGGGAGGCGCACCTCTCGGTGGCCATCGCCGCCGTCGCCTGTATATGGTTTGTCTGCGCCCTCGTCGGCGCCCTCCCCTTCACGATCGGCAGCCACATGCCCTTCACCGACAGCGTCTTCGAGGCGATGTCGGGATGGACCGACACCGGCCTCACCCTCATCGTCGACGTGGACGGGACACCAAAGACCCTCCTCTTCTGGCGGTCCTTCATGCAGTGGCTCGGCGGCATCGGGATCGTCGCCTTCACCGTCGCCCTCTCCCGGCGGTCGGGCACCCTCCAGAGGGGGCTGTACAGGTACGAAGGAAGGTCTGAGTCCCTGATGCCGGGCGTCGTGGCGACGGCGGCGAACATGTGGCAGATCTACATCCTGATCACGGCCCTCTCCACCGGTCTCATCCTCCTTTCCGGGATCTCCCTCTGGGACGCCGTCAACATCGCCATGACCTCCCTCGCCACAGGTGGATTTTCCGTCCACACCGCAGGCATTACTTACTACAACAACGTCTTCCTCGAAATGCTCGTCATCCCGGTGATGCTCGCCGGCGCCCTGCCCTTCAAACTCTACTACCTGATGCTCCACAGCCACCGGCGGGTCCACATCCTGAAAGATCCGCAGGCGCGGGTGCTCTTCCTCCTCGTCGCCACCGGCACTCTGGTCACGGCCTTCGACCTGGTGACAAAAAACCTCCTCGACCTTCCGACGGCCCTCCGCCAGTCCCTCTTCATGGTGACGAGCGCCATCACCTGCACCGGTTTTCAGAACGCAAACCCCTTCGAGTGGACAGGGGCGACCGTCCTCTTCATCACCATGCTGATGCTCATCGGCGGTTCCTCCGGGAGCACCTCGGGCGGCATGAAGATCGGGCGGATCATCACCGGCTTCGACGGTCTCGTCTGGTGGTTCAGGCGCATCTTCCACTCAAGCAGGGCGATCGTGCCCTTCAGGTATGAGGGCCGGACCATCCCCCACAGGGTCGCCGAGTTCACGGTGGCGAAGACGATGCTCACCATCTTCCTCTTCATCTTCACCGGCTTTCTCGCAAGCCTCATCCTCCTCCACCTCCAGGCCGCCGGCCCCTTCGAGGTCGCCGACGTCATCTTCGAGGCCGTCTCCGCGATGTGCAATGTTGGGCTTTCCACCGGTTTTGCAAACCCCGGAATCAGCCCGGTCTCAAAATGGCTCTTCATCTTTCTGATGTGGTTCGGACGGCTGGAGATGGTGCCGGTGATCGTCCTCGCCGTCGGGGCGGTGCGGGGCTTCGACTGAGGGACGGTCAGGGCGCCGGGCGTTCGGGCGCCGCGGCCGCAATGTGCCGGTCCAGCGCCGCAAAGAGGGGTTCCAGGCACTCGTCCTCGACGTGCACGACAGATGACCCGAAATCGGCGGCCCGGAGACAGAGGCAGAGGTCACGCTCCCAGTCACTGTCGGGCGCTGACCTGATCTGGGCCAGCAGTTCGAAAAGCGGCTGATCAAGGATGACGTACTTTATTTCGTTTCCGGATTTGACGGCAAACGCACCGATAGTATTCTGTCCGGCCATAGAACTCCCGGCTGAAAGTAGACGGACAGGGCATATAAGGGTTGGTATCGTGCGCGGCAAAAAAAGGGTTTTAACTGCAGCCGCTCCAGCCGCAGGTCTTGCAGATCCCCTGGTTGCAGCCCTCGCCGAAGTCGAGTTCTGCCCCGCACTCAGGGCAGAGGTTCTTCTTCTTGCCGTGGACCTCGGTGATCTTCCAGGTGTCGAGGGTGGTGATCGTCTGCTTCGAGGCCGCAAGGTCGATGCACTTGCCGACGACGTCGGCGCAGGAGAGCCCCTCGGCCGCGGGGTTCTTGAGGGCGACGATGCAGTTCACCTTCGCGAACTGCCGCACAAACTTCTGGTACGGCACGCCGTTCTGGAGACCGGTGGAGATCGCCCGGCCGAGGGCATTGGAGTTCGCCTCGCAGCCGCCGCTCCCGACTGTCCTGATGAAGACCTCCCAGGGCCTGTCGTCCAGGAGGTTGACAGTGATGTACAGCCGGCAGCAGCCTGACTGGCAGAGGTAGGTCTTGCCGGAGAGTTCCTTCGGGCGGGCCGCCTTCGGTTCTGGCGCAGGTTCGGGTTCGGCCGCCGGTTTCTTCTCCTTGAGTGCCAGGACGACGTCCTCCCGACTGCCTGTCCGGTAGATGGTCATGCCCTTGATGTGGCTCTTCCAGGCCATGAGGACGGCCTCGGCGATCTCGTCGCGGCTGGCGGTGTTCGGCATATTGATCGTCTTCGAGATGGAGGCATGGACATGCCTCTGGAAGACCGCCTGCATCCGCACATGGTCGCGCCAGTCGATGTCGATGGCAGTCCGGAAGAGGTGCCTGAAGGACGCCGGGAGCCAGGCGACGTCCCGGATCGTGCCGGTCTCGTGGACGTGGTCGATCACCTCTTTGACCCTGCTCTCGGTCTCCTCGGGGGCGAGGCCCATGCCGCCGACGACCCGCCGCAGTTCTGCCTCGAAGATCGGGTGGAGCATCACGAAGGTCTTGCCCACGGTGTTCTTCCGGGTGTAGGCATAGGAGAAGACGGGCTCGATCCCCGAGGAGCACCCGGCCAGGAGGGAGATGGTGCCTGTCGGGGCGATGGTGGTGAGCGCGGCGTTCCGCATCGCATACTCGTCCCAGACGCTCCCCTCGAAGGCAGGGAAGGTGCCCTTCTCCGCAGCGAGGAGGTGCGACTCCTCGACCGCGGTCCTGGTGATGAGGTCCATCAGCCGGTCGCAGACGGCCCGGCCCTCGTCGGAGTCGTACGGCAGGCCGAGCATCAGCAGGGCGTCGTGGACGCCCATCAGGCCGAGGCCGACCTTTCTCGTCTTTCTCGTCGCCTCCTCGATCTGCGGGATCGGGAAGACATTCCTGTCGATGACCGCGTCCAGGAAGCGGACGGCCATGCGGGTGATCCCCTTCAGCGCCCCCTCGTCGATGGCGCCGGCCCTGACAAACTTCGTCAGGTTGATGGAGCCGAGCACGCAGGACTCGAAGGGGAGGAGCGGCTGTTCGCCGCAGTTATGGGCCACAAACCCGTTCGCGTCGAAGGCGTTCACGCCCGGCACCTGGACGTCATAGACCTCTTCTGTGCCGTCTGAGGCGACCGACGCCACTTTCGCAACAAAGCGCTCCCTCTTCAGGCTCCGGGAGTACGAAGAGAGCAGGCCGTCGAGTTTCCCGGCCTTCTCTTCGTCCCTGAACCCGACGCGGTCGCGGAAGGTCAGGAGGTTCTCCCCACTGACGACAAGGTCGTACTGCTGCCGTACGGTGTACGGCTTCGCACCGCCGCGGCCGTCAGGGAGGAGCCTGATGCCCGCGGGGCGGCGCCGGTAGATCGTGCTCCTGATGCCGAGGCGGAGGAGCATCCTCTGCGCGGCGAGAAGGAGCGGGCGACTGCTCTGGGAGAGCCTGACGCTGACGCCCTTCGCGGGGGTGCCCTGCACCGAGCCGTCGGCGTCGAAGAGGCCGGCGAGGAAACCGCGGTACCCGGCCGAGGAGGCCTCTTCGATCGCAGGAGTGATGCCCTTCGCACCGGGCGCCATCCCCATTGCGGAGGCGAGGTCGCGGACTGCCGCAAGCTTGAGCCTGGACTCGTCCCTTCCCTCCACCGGGAACCAGCCGGAGAAGTCTGAGCGGTGGTCGAGGGTGCCGGCACAGGTCTCTGCATAGGCCATGACCGACCGGGCGCCGTGGCCTGCCCATACAGAGAGGACGGCGGCGTCCTGCTTGAGCGTGCCGTCGCCGACGAGCAGACCGAGGAGATAGCCCTGCTCTTCGGTGAGAGCACCCTCCCACGCGGCAAAGGCACGGTGGTCGTGGAGGAGGACGCGGTCGCCCGGCGCGAGGTCGCCGGCCCGGACCCACTCGCTCTCCATACTATACCGGGTGAGGGAGGAGACACGGCGGACAGGGTGGTCGGCGGTGAGGCGCAGGCGGTAGCCCTCCTCAGTGCAGAGAGAGAGCACCTCCTTCGTCCCGGTCGGGAAGAAGCCTTCGTGACCTGAGGAGGCGGCGACGCCGCAGATAACGGCGTCGAAACTGTGGCCTATCAGGTCCCGCACCTGCCGCGGCCCTCCGGCCGTCATGACCCAGGTCTCCGCGGTGACGCACGGGTTTGTGGTGTCGATGGGCCCGAGCTGCGGCGTCGGGTTCTTCCTGTTGATCTCGTCGTAGAAGAGGATGCCGGGCTCGCCGTTCCGCCAGATGCCGTCGATGATCCCGGTCCAGATGGCGCCGACCGTGATCTCCTCGCCGGTGTGCGGGTGGGTGAGCCAGACCTTCTGCAGCTGTCCGGACTCGACGAACTCCATGAACCGGTCGTTGACCATCACAGAGATGTTGAAGTTCGAGAGTTCGCCCTCGACATTCTTCGCGTGGATGAAGCGCAGGATGTCGGGGTGCCAGGCATTGAGGATGCCCATGTTCGCGCCCCGCCGGCGGCCGCCCTGCTTGATCACGTCGGTGGCGGCGTTGAAGACCTTCATGAAGGATATCGGGCCCGAGGCGACGCCGTCTGTGGACTGGACAGGCGCGCCCTCCGGGCGGATGGGGGAGAAGTTGTAGCCGGTGCCGCCGCCGCTCTTGTGGATGAGGGCCCCCCATTCCAGGGCATGAAAGATCTCGGGGATCGAGTCGCCGACAGCGAGGGTGAAGCAGGCAGAGAGCTGGCCGAGTTCGGTGCCGGCATTCATCAGGGTGGGGGAGTTCGGGAGGAAGGAGAGGGAGCGCATGGCGTCATAATACTCTTCCCTCTCGGTATCGTCGCGGGCGAGTGCGGCCGCCACCCTATGGCAGATGTCGTCAAAGGTTTTTTCGCCCTTGCGGAGGTAACGGGCCGCAAGGATACTGTCAACTACTGAATCGGTCATTGTGGTGCACCATAAAAACACGGGTTCGGAACTGTTCCCTACATCAGATCGGTCTTCGAGAAAATTATATGTTCACCCAAACGGGGCGAGGGGATCAGGGGGCGTCGCCCCGCAGGTGCCGCTCTATCAGGGCCCATGCGATGCTCATGCGGCCCGGAAGGTCGGGCAGGGCGTCGGGAGAGAACCACCTGACGTCCTCGGTCTCCACACCGTCCGGCCGCGCCTCGCCACCTGCATACTCGGCGAAAAAACCGGCCATCAGGGAGTGGGGGAAGGGCCAGGGCTGGCTCCCGGCATAGCGGGGGCCTCTGATGGAGACGCCTGTCTCCTCCGCGACCTCCCGCGCCGCGGCGTGTTCGAGGGTCTCGCCTGGCTCGACGAAGCCGGCGATGAGGGAGTAGCGTCCTGGCGGAAAACGGGGCGAACGCACGAAGAGGATATCCCGGCCCCGCCTGACAAGAACGATCACGGCAGGGGTCACCGGGGGATATACGGCCCCACCGCACCGCGGGCAGACCTTCGCCACCTCGCCGTCCTTCCAGGCGGTCTGCCCCCCGCACCTGCCGCAGAAACGGCTCTCCTCGTCGAAGCGGACGAGGTGCACGGCCCTCCCCGCGATGGCGAGGGTCTCTTCGTCGACACGGCCGAAGAGGTCGCGCAGGGGGAGGGGCCTGAGAGGGTTGGGGACGGCCTCTGTCCCGAGGGCAGAGAAGGGCACGCCGTCGAGGGCGCCGAGAGGGACCGCACCCGCGGGGTCGACGCCGTCGGGCAGGGACGAAAGGATGGGCGATCCGTCCTCGCCGCAGAGCACCTCCCCTCCCCTGACAAGGACCCAGCAGGACGGGCAGGCGGGCGGGCTATCAGGATGAAATGCAAGGCATTCAGTGGCAAAGTGCGTTCTGGTCATGGGAGTCGTCTCTCGTGCGTGCGTCCGGCATGTTTATCTGGCACCGCGGAGAGGGGGCGGCATGGAGAGGTGCGACCGCCACCCGGAAAAGACCATCACCGGCCGATGCCGGATCTGCAGTCAGGGCTTCTGCCCTGAATGCGTGGGATGCCGGATCCAGATCTGTCCGGGGTGCCTGTACAGAGGACTTGTCGTCGTCCTCGTCGCGATGGTCCTCATCTCGTACACTGTCTGGTTCGGGATCCTGTGACCCTTCAGGCCCGGATCTTCTTCAGCAGCCAGGCCATGTTCTGCCCCAGGTTCTGCATCGTCTGAAGACCCTCCTCGTCCTTCTCGACGTCGCCCGGCGCAAGCCCGATGCCGATGTTCCAGTACGACGACCCGACCGTGTACATGTTCGAGATCCCGAAGAGGTGGTTGATGGTGTCGCAGGCATGGACGGCGCCGGCGCGGCGGACGGCGACGACGGCCGCACCGGCCTTGCGGGTGAACATGCCGCCATTGGCGAGAGCCACGTACCCGGCCCGGTCGATGAGGGCCTTGACCTCGGTGCTGACGTCCGCGAAATAGGTCGGCGAGCCGATGATGATCCCGTCGGCTGCGGCCATTCTGGCGATGCAGTCATTGACGAAGTCGTTGTCGATGACGCATTTTCCGTCCTGGTTCTCGAAACATTTCGCGCAGGCCGTGCAGCCGTGAACTTTTTTCCCGCCGATCTGGACGAGTTCGGTCTCAATGCCTTCCTTCTCCAGTTCGGTGAGGACGGCCACCAGGAGGCGGGCGGTGTTCCCGTCTTTCCTCGGGCTTCCGTTGAATGCGACGACTTTCATGTCAGGTCTCCTGTGTGCGATAGTGGTGCTTGGTCTTCATATGGCTATCCCTTACCGCCCGAAGAGGGCGGCGACCTCGTGGAGGCAGTCGATCACCCTGATCCCCTGCGGGCAGATCTGCTCGCATGCCCCGCATTCGGCGCAGAGAGAGGCATACCCCGTGTCGCCGAGGACGTGACGGTAGAAGAACGCGGCATGCTCCCGGTCGCCGAAGAGGGCGATGTCGTTCAGGCGGGCAAGACACTCGGGGATGTTCACGCCGCCGGGGCAGGGCATGCAGTACCGGCAGGCCGTGCAGGGGACGCGGATCTTCTCCCTGAAGACGTCGCGGACCCTTTTGACGGTCGCATGCTCGTCGGGAGAGAGAGACCCGGGCAGGCCCTCCTCCGCGGTCGCAAGGTTCTCGGCAAGCTGTACAGGCGCGTTCATGCCTGAGAGGACGGCCGTCACCTCCGGGTGGTCGAGGGCCCAGCGGAGGCCCCATGCGGCAGGGCTCCGCCTGACCGGGGCGGCGGCGAAGATTTTCCTGACCCCGTCTGGCGGCGCGGCCAGCATGCCGCCCCTGAGGGGCTCCATCACGACGACGGCAAGGCCCTTCTCCGCGGCATACCTGAGGCCGCCGGTCCCGGCCTGGTAGCCGGTGTCGAGATAGTTGTACTGGATCTGGCAGAGGTCCCAGGCGTACGCGTCGACGATCTCCCGGAAAGCGTCGGCGGTGTCGTGGAAGGAGAAGCCGGCGTACCGGATCCTCCCGTCGGCCTTCGCCTCGTCGAGGAAGAGGTCGACCTCCATGTCCCAGAGTCTGTTCCACCTGCTCTTCGTGAGGGCGTGGATGAGGTAGGCGTCGAGGTGGTCGGTGCCGAGGCGCCGGAGAGACTCGTCCAGAAGGCGGCCCATGTCCTCCCTGGACGCCACCCTCTTTGCGGGCAACTTCGTTGCGAGGAAAGCCCTCTCGCGGTAGCCGTCGGCGAGGGCCCTGCCGACGACCCCCTCCGACTCTCCTTCGTGATAGGGCACCGCCGTATCGATGTACGACGCCCCGCCGTCGATCGCCGCCCGGATCAGGGCGACCGCCGCCTCGTCGTCGACCCGGCCCGCGGGCGTCTCTGGCAGGCGCATGCAGCCCATGCCGAGGACGGGGAGGGATTCTCCTGATGATGGTATCTGTCGGTACAGCATTCCATTGATCTCCGTCGGCCAGAGTCATTTCATTGCCGGTTTTGCCGCAAGCGATTGATCCGGGGAATGGTCCGGAAATCCTTCATCAGATCTGAACATCATCTCAGATGGGAATTGGAGCGTCTCGATCTCCTGAACAGATCAATACATCTTTTTTTCCGGGACCACACCCCTGACCCCTCCCCTGGGGTCGGGGACGTCGCCGGCATAGCGCGGGATGAGGTGGATATGAAGGTGGGACACCGTCTGTCCCGCGGCGGTGCCGACATTGACGCCGATATTCCACCCGTCAGGATGGTACCTCTCCTCCAGGACATCCCGGCAGCGACAGAGGAGTTCGAGGAGAGCGACCCGCTCCGCCTCAGTCGCCTCGAAGAAAGAGGAGACATGCCTGAAGGGGACGATGAGGGTGTGGCCCGGGCTCACCGGGAAGGCGTCTGCCCTCGCGTAGGCGAGGGCGTTCTGCACGACGATGGCGGCGGGAGAGGGGTTGCAGAAGGGGCAGGTGGCACCGGTCAGAGGGTCATCGTTCATACAGGGATTTTCCGCCGGGAGAGGATGAAGGCAGCGGTCCGGGCCGGCATATCAGCAGAATACATTCACAAAAAATATCCGGAAGAAAAAGAAGGGGAGAGTATGACTACTGTCGACTGGCAGCAGTATGAGGACTGCACCCCCGACGTGAACGCGGTCCTCGACGATTATTATCGCCGGGACTTCTCTGACCACGTACCCGGAGAACTCCAGGACAGGATCAGGGAAGACATCGAGGTCTATTTCTCTGACAGGATGGACGAAGCCCTGTACGACCCGGACGAAGACGAAGAGGAGGAGGACGACGACGGGGCATACTTCGACCCTGACGCACTCGACCCGGAGGAGATGACAGAGGATGTCATCGGCATCATCACCGACGACATCGATGGGACATGGGAGATGCCCCGGGCAATGAAGGACCGGATCACACGCGACATCAGGAAGAAAATCAGTGCCTGTCTCGCACCTCTCGAAGACGTGTCAAGGCACGACACCTGCGCCTGATAGCACCATAACCACTCTTTTTCGCATTTTCTCCCCTCCACCCCCTCCGCAGGAGAACATATGCCACAGTCTGGCCACTCGATCGAGACCGGACAGTCGGCATTCCGGTGCGTGTATGAAGGGTCTACTCCCGCCCCTTCAGGGCCAGAGACAAAACAGGGGCATAATGGCCCGGTTGTGACGGTTCTTCAAGACAAAAAACCAGATACATGGGATACAAGAAGGGGCACAGGATTGCAATGCATAAATATCACTCCATACAAATATATGTGAAATCTCCATCTCCTTATCTCACACTCTGCCGGCGAACCCGATGATATCCCTTCTCTGTGTCGATGACAAACCCGGGGCAATCGACCATATCCGTCGAGACCTCGAAGAAACAGGCGATTTTTCGGTCACGACATCGCGTTCCGGGGAGGAAGCCCTCAATCTCCTGAAAAAACAGCCTTTTGATATCATTCTTTCGGGGCGTGAAATGCCGGACATGAAAGGGGTCGACCTCCTGCAGGCAGCACGGGAGAGTGGATGCCATACTCCCTTCATCTTCTTTGACGATTTCAATGACAGGAACAGGGTACCAGACTCTCAGGATAGCGAGGGCAGGCCGACAGCCCTGCTCTCATGCCTCAGCAGTATTGCCGCAGAGCAACAGATCCCGGATCAATCAGCGAATCGAAGTGAAACACTATTCCGGGCAATTGCAGACAAAACTGACGACAGGACCATCGAATATTTTACCCCCCGCCAGACGATCGGCGATGAGACCACGGGCAGGGTGTGGAGTTTCAGCGACATCACCGAAAGGAAAGAGGCAGAAAAGAACCTGAAGGAGCGGGAGCATTTCTTCACCACCCTCCTTGGGGCCATCCGTGACGGTGTCCTGATCCTCAGCGGAAACGGTACTGTCGATTATGCCAACAGGGCGGCATGCGAACTGACCGGCCTCCCGTCTGCTGAAGACTGTGTCGGGAGGAACATCCTCGAATTCGTCCACCAGGACTCGGCGCACGCCATCTTCAGGGACCTGCTGACCGTACGCGGCGGGCCGGACGCCATCCCCGCGGAGTACACGTTTGTCACCCCCTCGGGAAAGGTGCGGCAGGTCGAAGGCCTCAGCAGCACCATCGCCTGGAAAGAGAAGACGGTGATCGCCGTCACCCTCCGCGACATCACCGAAAGAAAACAGGCCGCGGCACAGGAGAACGCAGACCTCAACAGGGCACTGATCGACGGTCTTCCGGAGTATATCATCGTGCTGACACGGGATGGGGAGATCATCTTCGCCAACCCTGCCGCGGAGGCCGCCAGCAGGTGCGCACAGGATGCCCTGACCGGGAAGACACTACGGACCTTCATTGCGGAGTCTTCTCTGCAGGACTTCGATACTGCGATACAGGACGCACTCACCGGACAAAAACGCAGGTCATTCGAGATCGGGATCAGGACCGCCGCGGATGAGGGGCTCCAGGTGACCCTGCGGGCTGCCCCCATCGCCTTCCAGAACCGGGATGCCGTGCTCGTCCTGCTGACAGACCTCACCGAACGGCTGATCCTCGAAAAAGAACTCGAATATCATGCAGAGGAACTCAAACGCTTCTCCGAGTCTCTTGCCAGGACCAACGAGAAGCTGACGATCATGAACAGCATCACCCGCCACGACATCCTCAACCAGCTCACCGTCCTTCTCGGGTACCTGGAGATCGCCGCGGAGGAGAGCACGGAGCCGGAGGTCAGGGAGAGTCTCAGGATGATACAATTCTCGGCGCAGAACATCAGGGAGCAGCTGGAGTTTGCCCGGGACTACCAGGACCTTGGCGTGCGGGAACCCCAGTGGCTTGATGTCAGGTGGCAGGTCGCCAAGCTCAGGCAGGACGGCATCACGATCGAGACCAGGATAGAGGAGGACGGAGCCCTGACCATCGTCTGGGAGGACAACGGCATCGGGGTCAGAGAAGGGGAGAAGGAGAAGATCTTCAGGCGGGGGTACGGGAACAACACCGGCCTTGGCCTCTTTCTCTGCAGGGAGATCCTGAAGATCACCGGCATCGGGATCAGGGAGACAGGAGAATACGAAAAAGGTGCACGCTTTGAGATCCGGGTTCCAGAAGAGGGATACCGGGTGGTGCAGAAGCCGGCGACTGTTCCTGACCCGGCCTGAGGGTCGGGTCACCTCCGCCTGTTCATGACCATCAGCCGCGGCTCTGTCATCTCCTCGATCGCATATCTTGGCCCCTCCCTGCCCGACCCTGACGCCTTCACCCCGCCATAGGGCATGGCGTCGGCCCTGAAGGTGGGGACGTCGTTGACGACAAGGGTCCCGACCTCGCACTCATCGAAGGCATGAAAGGCGCGTTCGAGGCGGTTGGTGAAGACCCCGGTCTGGAGACCAAAGGGGGAGTCGTTCGCCATCGCAAGGGCGGCCTCGAAATCGTCGAAGGGGGTGATGGTGATCACCGGCGCAAACATCTCCGTGGCATTCACCCGCATCGTCGGGAGCGTGTCGGTGAGAACGGTGGGCGCAAAGAGGGTGCCGACCCGCGTCCCGCCGGCGAGGACGGTCGCACCACCAGAGACGGCCTCCCGAACTTTCTTCTCGGCCGCGGCCGCGGCCTCCTCCGAGATCATCGGGCCGACATCGACGGCCTGATCGCGGGGGTCGCCGACCCTGAGAGAACCGGTCCGCTCCAGGACCATCTCCAGACACGCCGCATACACCGAGCGGTGGAGGAGGACGCGCTGGACGGAGATGCAGACCTGCCCGGCACCGGAAAAACCGCCCTGCACGATCCTCTCCGCTGCATAGGGGAGGTCGGCATCCTCGTCCACGATCACCGCGGCGTTCCCGCCGAGTTCGAGGCCGACCCTTTTTCTCCCGGCGATCTCGCGGAGCGACCAGCCGACGGCAGGGCTGCCGGTGAAGGAGAGGTACGCGATCCGGCCGTCCCGCACCATCCACCCGGCGAGGTCGGTGGTGCACGGGAGGACAGAGACGGCCTCTTCGGGGTACCCGGCTTCGAGGAGGAGGTCGCCCAGGACAAGGCCGGAGAGCGGTGTCTTCGAGGACGGCCTGAGGATGACGGCATTGCCGGCGGCCACCGCCGGGCCGATCTTGTGGCAGGCGAGGTTGAAGGGGAAGTTGAAGGGGGTGATCGCAAGCACCGTGCCGAGAGGGACACGGCGGAGATACCCGGTCCTGCCGGCCGCGGCAGGGGTGAGGTCGAGGGGGATCACCTCCCCGTAGATACGCCCCACCTCCTCGGCGGAGAGGAGGACGGTCTCGACGGCGCGTTCCACCTCGGCCCTGGCCAGGGCCTCGGTCTTCCCGGCCTCGCGGGTGATCGTCTCCGCGATCTCATCCTTCCTATCATCGATCAGAGCGGCAAGGCGCCTGAGCACACGGATCCGTTCATGCGTCGGGAGCTTCCGGGTCCGCCCGAAACCGTGCTGCGCGGAGCGGACGGCGTCCTCGATATCGGCCGCCCCGGCGAGGCAGACGGTGCCGACAAGGGAGTCGTCGTAGGGAAAACGGACGTCAATGGTCGTCTCGCTCGTCCGCCACTCCCCGCCGACAAGAAAAGGTCGAGGGTCTGTCATGAGGGGGGATGGTGCAGTCCGGGATATGGATGTTTCGGCACGCCGTTCGGGTTATCGAGATGAAAAACGTGGGTCTCTCGGTTTTGGGATAATGCGACGCGCAGAAGGTTTTTTCTTATTTTAATGCCCTTATGGCGATGTATCATCCATTATGGGCGACATAATGTATTTTCTTGTGAAATGAAATGCATAAGATCTCCCGTTATCCAAGATATTTGTTATATTCTGTCGGCCTGTGCGATCGGGGCGCAAGGGTCGAAAATCGGGTTATTCTGATATCGTAGTATATGGAAGTTTCTGTTTTTTCATCCAGCCAACATTGAACAATTATTGTGTATATTTTATTTTTAAAGTAAATCCGTCGATTTTTTTACCAGATATTCCCATTTTTATTGATCAGCCGGAGATGAGCACCATGACCAACCAGCACCTGCCAATTATACTCCTCCTCTGCCTGTGTCTTGTCCTCCCGGGTGTGCAGGGGGCGGCGGCCGTCGATATCGAGACCGCCCCGCTGAACCCTGACTTTGTCAGGTATATGGATGAGCAGGAGGCGGCACCTCCCGAGGCGTCCGTCTTCCTTGCGGCCGCACCCGCACCCGGGGCGCCAGACGACGAACATCCCCTCTATCCGAACACTCTGATCCCTGCGCCCGGCACCCCTGTCTGGTCCGGCGGTTCCGTCGTTGCAACGGCCGAACCGCCCTCCGAGTCCTATTTCAACCTCGCCGACGAGGGCCGCGTCACCGCGGTGAAGGACCAGGGAGAGTGCGGGTCCTGCTGGGCCTTCGCCTCCCTCGGGTCCCTGGAGTCCGCGCTCCTCACCGACGGCTTCGGCGAGTGGGACCTCTCGGAAAATAACCTGAAGAACACCCACAGCTTCGACGTGGGGCCCTGCGACGGCGGCAACGCCTTCATGGCGACGGCCTACCTCGCCCGGTGGTCGGGACCGGTGGACGAGGTAGACGACCCCTATTTACTACCCGTGCCATTGAACGAATCGCCCGCCGGCCTCGCGCCGGTGATGCAGGTCCAGAACGTCACCTTCCTCCCGCCGCGTGACGGCCCCCTCGACAACGACCTGATCAAGACGACGATCAAGGAGGAGGGTGGGCTCTATGCCGGTTTCCTGGTGAATGTCTCCTGTTTCGGGCCGGGCGCCTCCACCTACTACCTGCCCGAGAACAGCACCGCAAAGATCGACGGCGGTCACGCTGTCCTCCTCGTCGGGTGGAACGACACCTACCCGGCCGAGAACTTCGTCGAAGCCCCGCCCGGCGACGGCGCCTTCATCGCCAGGAACTCCTGGGGCACCTCGTCGGGGGAAGACGGCTACTTCTCTATCTCGTACTATGACCGGAGTATCGGGCGCTTCCAGCACCCGGAGACGGCGTATATCGGCAACGGTCGCTCAGACGCGGCCGTACTCTTCACCGGCGAACCGGTCGGCGCCTACGACCACATCTACCAGTACGACCCTCTCGGATGGACGACCAGCGTCGGCACCGGCGCCTCGACCACGATGTACGGCAGGAATGTCTTCACCGCAGAGCGCTACGAAGACCTGAAAGCGGTGAGTTTCTTCACCCGCGAACCCGGCACGGCGTATGAGGTCTGGGTCCACCTCCTTGAGGGGGGTACCTCCCATCTGGTCTCTGCCGCAGATGGGACGATGGCGCTCCCCGGCTACCACACCCTCCCCCTCGCCGTCGCGGTGCCTCTCTTCCCGGACCAGAAATTCTTGGTGACCCTCAAACTCACCGCCCCGACCGACACCTATCCTCTCATCGTCGAGATGCCGATCACCGACTACTCGGGCGCGGCCACGGCCCATGCCGGCGAGAGTTTCGTGAGCGCCGACGGGGTGCAGTGGGACGACCTCACCACCATCTTCCCTGACACCAATATCTGCATCAAGGCCTTCACGGCCGATCCCGTCAGCGTGCCCGAGGACTATGCCACTATCCAGGCGGCCGTCGACGTCGCCCTCCCCGGCGATGTAATCCTTGTCAGGAGCGGCGTGTACGAAGAGAATGTCGTCGTCGACAGGCCGCTCACCCTCGTCGGGAGCGGCGACCCTGTCATTGACGGCAACGGCGGGGACGTACTAACCCTGACCGGGGCGAATATCACCGTCCGGGGCATCACTCTCACCGGCGGCCGCGACGGCGTCGTGGTCACCGGTGAGAACGCCACGCTCATGGACCTGACGGTGACCGGTTGCAGCGAGGACGGCATCGCACTCGAGGGGGCGGCACAGGCCTCGGTCATCGGTGCCGACGTCCGGAATGCCGGCCGCACCGGGATTCTGGTCAATGAGACCGCCGGGACCGCCCTGCTCCAGTGCAATGTCTCCGGGAGCGGTGCCGACGGGATCGCTGTCACCTCCGCCGGATCCTTTACGCTGACCGGCTGCGTCGCCGACGGGAATGCCGGTGCAGGCCTTGCCCTCGACGGTGTGAAGAATGGTCAGGTGTCAGAGACCGCGATGGCCGGGAACAGGTGGAGCTTCCGCTTCGTCCCCGTGCCGGGCTACGAGAGCACGGTCACGGTGGACGGGACGAACACCGTCGACGGCAAGCGGGTCTATGTCTGGACAGGACGGGAGGACGCGGTCGTGCCCGGCGATGCCGGCATGGTGTACCTGGTGGAGTGCAGGAACATCACCGCGGAGGACCTCACTCTCTCGGGCACCTATGTCGGCCTCGTCGTCTTCAACTCCACCGGCGTCACTGTCAGGAATGTCACGGCCACCGGCAATTATGCCGGGGCGATCTGCTGGGACTCCGAAGACCTCTCGATCGATGCCTCCACTTTTGCGGGCAACGAATACGCGGGGCTCTCCAGTCTCAACAATACTGCAACCGTCGTCACCGGTTCGCTCATCGCCGACAACCAGGTGGGTGCATTCCTTGCCGCCGCAAGTCCGGACGAGACCATCCTCTGGCACAACACCTTTGCAAACAACACCGGCGGCCACCTCGTCCTTGAGGGTCAGGTCGCCCTGAACTCCACTGCACCGTTCCCGTACCGCTATGCGGGTTCCTATTACACGCATGCCCTCGGCAACTTCTGGGACGACTATGCAGGCACCGACACCGATGGCGACGGGATCGGGGAGACGCCGTACTCCATCATGGGCCTCAACGATACCTGCCCGCTGGTCCTCTCCGCCGACCACTATCTGGTAGGCGTTCTCCCGCCCATACCGACACCCACACCCACCCCAACGCCCGCACCCGTACCGGCGCCCGCTGGCGGGGGCGGCGGAGGAGGAGGCGGTGGAGGTGGAGGCGGCGCGTTCCCCATGTCTTCCTACCCCATGGATCAGGGCACCTCCTCCCACGAGGCCTCGTATCCGGTGAAGGGCCAGTCTGCACTCTCTAAGATCGACCTGACCTCAGTTGCCGACCTCACCAGTGCCATAGTGGTCGCCGAGAAGACAGACCTGCCCTCCGGGATCGCCCCGCCTGCGGCCATGGTCTACGAGTACGAGAAGATCCTCCTCTTCCATGTCACCGCCGCCGATCTCACAGGCGGTGAGATCTCCTTCACCGTGCCCCTCACGTGGCTGGAGGCGCACGGTGCCGGCAAACAGGAGATCGTCCTCCTCAGGTATCATGACGGCGCCTGGACCTCCCTTGAGACGAGGTGCGTGAAGGAGGAGAACGGCGAGGCGTGGTATGTGGCGGAGACGCCGGGCTTCTCGTACTTCGCGATCGCCATTGCAGAGGAACCGGAGAGTGAAGATGCACCGGCCCGGACTGCCGCTGTGGCGGAGGCCCCGGCCGGGACACCGTCCTCTGACATCCCGGCGACCCCTCAACAAAGCCCGGTTGCCCCCATTATCCCCTGCCTGGCGGCCGGTCTTGCCGTCCTCCTCCTCGCAAAGAGGAGATGAAGGCTCTTTTTTTTATAAAAAATACCCGGGACCGGGCGATGGAGAGAAATACCCCGGCATACCAGCCCCCGAAAAATAGGGGCTCCCGTCTTTCACGGCCTCCTCGAGAAAATCCATGCCGCCGCACACCCGGCCGACGCAAGGAGGGTGACGACAGGGAAGACGCCCCATGAGTAGATGGAGCGGGGGCAGAGGTTGATGAGCATGCCGGTGAGGACAGGGGCCCAGCGTCCCTGCTCTGCCCGCAGCCCATGACCGTCAGGCCCTCTCCGGCCACCGGTTCAATCCTCCAGTGTCGAGATGTCTCCCGGGTCTATCCCCATCTCCTTCGCCTTCAGGACGCGCCGCATGATCTTGCCGCTCCTGGTCTTCGGGAGGGAGTCGACGAACTCGATCGCGGCCGGCATCGCGATCGGGCCGAGACTCATCCGCACATGGTACCCGAGGTCGCCCTTCAGTTTCTCGCTTGACCCGTAGCCCTGCCTCAGGATGACGAACGCCTTGACGGCCTGCCCCTTGACGGCGTCGGGGACGCCGATCACCGCCGCCTCCGCGACCGCTTCATGGGAGACGAGGGCCGACTCCACCTCGGCCGTCCCCAGGTTGTGCCCGGCGACGATGATGATGTCGTCGGCCCGCCCGATGACCATGATATAGCCGTCCTCGTCCTTCACCGCCAGGTCGCCGGCGGTGTACAGGGAGTCGACGGTCGTCCAGTACTTCCGGTAGCGCTCGTCATTGTTGTGGACCGTCCGCATCATCGAGGGCCAGGGCTCCCTGATCACCAGGAGGCCGCCGATGCCGGGCGGGACAGGGTTGCCCTCCCTGTCGACGACGTCGGCCATCACGCCCGGTACAGGCCGGCCGGCAAAACCCGGCTTCATCGGTTCGCCGACGAGCGTCGTGACCATGTGCATCCCTGTCTCGGTCTGCCACCAGGTGTCCACGATCGGGCAGCGGCCCTTCCCGATAGTGTGGTAGAACCACTCGAAGGCCTCGGGGTTCAGGGGTTCGCCGACAGAGCCAAGGACGCGGAGGGTGTCGAGGTTGGCCCGGTTCGGCCACTCCTCGCCAAAACGCATGAACATCCTGATCACCGTCGGGGCGGTGTAGAAGACGGTCACGCCGAAGTCCTCGATGATCCGCCACCAGATGCCTGGGTCAGGGAAGTCGGGCGTCGTCTCGGTGAGGAGCACGGTGGCGCCGGCGGCAAGAGGGCCGTAGACGATGTACGAGTGGCCGGTGATCCAGCCGGGATCGGCGGTGCACCAGTAGACGTCGTTCTCCTTGAGGTCGAAGACGTACTTCGTCGTATAGTAGGCGCCGACCATGTAGCCGGCAGAGGTGTGAACGATCCCTTTCGGGGTGCCGGTTGTCCCGCTCGTGTGCAGGATGAAGAGCGGGTCCTCGGCGTCCATCACCTCGGGCTCGCAGTACGGTGCGGCTGCCGCCATGATCTCTTCGAAGTCGACCTCCATCTCGGAGAAGAGTTCGATCTCGGGTTTCGTCCGCCGCAGGACGACGATCTTCTCGACAGAGGGCGCGTTCACGACCGCCTCGTCGACGATAGTCTTCAGGGGCACCCTCTTGCCCCGCCTGAAGCCGACATCGGCGGTGATGACGATCTTCGCCTGCACGTCGCGGATACGGGTGTTGAGGGCCGAGGCCCCGAAGCCGCCGTAGACGATGCTGTGCACCGCCCCGATGCGGGCGCAGGCGAGCATGGCGATGACCTGCTCGGGGACGAGGGGCATGTAGATGCAGATACAATCCCCCTTCCCGACGCCAAGGCGCTTCAGGGCGTTCGCAAAGCGCATCACCTCGCGGTGGAGCTGGCGGTAGGTGAACACACGCTCGTTCTCGTCGTCCTCGCCCCGCCAGATCAGGGCGACCTTGTTCCGCCGCTCGCTGGCGGCGTGGCGGTCGAGGCAGTTGTGGGTGATGTTCAACTTCGCACCTGTGAACCAGCGGGCATAGGGATTGTCCCACTCCCGCACCGTCTGCCAGGGGGCGAACCACTCCAGTTCGCCGGCGATCCCTGCCCAGAAGCCCTCGGGGTCGTCGAGATAGCGTTTGTACGCCGTCTCCCAGTCCCCGATCCAGGAATGTTCCCGGTATGCAGGGTCGGGCATGTAGACCTTGCCGGAAAGTTTCACGTCAAATGTCTCTGCCATCGGCACCACCTCCCGGGCCTATCCGGGCCACTCTGCTGTGCATAGATAGAGATCTACATGATAGATAATGATAAATCTTCGCTCTGCACAACAGATATGCAGTGCATATGCCCGGCAGCGCAGACAGGACCAGGGACGCGATCGCGATCAGGGAACTCCTCAGGAAAAACCCGAAAGGGCTCTCCATCACCGAGATCGCGGAGGCCCTCGGCCTCCACAGGAACACGGCCGCAAAGCACCTGGACATGCTCGTCCAGAAGGGGGAGGCCGACATCAGGAAGGTCGGCACCGCGAAGACCTACTTCCTCGCGCGGAGGATGCCGGTCGCCGCCCTCCTCCACTTCTCCCTCCACCCGGCAATCGTCGTCGACGGGCGGGACGAGGTAGTGATGGTAAGCCAGAGCGCCCTCGACCTCCTCGGGTGCCCGCTGGAGGTGCTGTACGGCGAGAAGGTCCATGACCTCCCCTATTCTCTCTTCACGACCCCCGAGTTCCGTGAACGGTGCCGGCAGGCCGTGCAGGGAACACAGGCGCTTTTTCCGGCCGCGGCCGTGATCCAGGGGAGACACCGCCACCTCCGCATCCACCTTGTGCCGGTGGTCTTCGATACAGGGAAGGACGGGTGCGCCATCGTGCTCATCGACGAGACCGCATGCAGGAAGGCAGCCGAGGCGCTGGAGGCCTCGCGCCGGCAGTACGAGGCGCTCACCGTGGACCTCCCGGGCTTCGTTCTCCACACAAAACCCGACCTCACCATCGAGTTCGTCAACGAGGCCTTCTGCAGGCACGCGGGCAGGACGCGGGAGCAGTTGACAGGCTTCAGATTCCTCCCCCTCCTCCCCCCAGGCGACCAGGAGCGCATGAAGGCAGCGCTCATCGCTCTCACCCCGGAAAGCCCGGCCGCGACGCTGGAGGTCAGGTCGGTGAGAACAGACGGCACCCTCGGCTGGGAGAGGTGGCAGGTCAGGGCCCTCTTCGGGGAGGGCCGGAGAGGTCTCGGCTACCACCTGGCAGGCACCGACATCACCCAACTCCAGCAGTGCAGGGAGCAACTGGAGCAGTACCACGAGAACATGGAGAGCCTCATCACCGGGCGGACCACCGGGATCCAGGAGGCAAACAGGACGCTCCTGAAGGTGCTCGCAGAGAAGGAGGAGATCGAGCGCGAACTCCTCTTCACCACCTTTGCCTTCGACCATGCCTCGGACTCGATCATCCTCTTTGACCGGGAGGGCAGGATATACAAGGCAAATGAGACGGCATGCAGCCTCCTCAGCTACGGTCAGGACGAGATCCTCGCGGTCACCATCTTCGGCCTCAACCCCTCGATCACCGCACCGCAGTGGGAGGAGATGTGGGCACGGGCCGAACCCGGGAAGAGGGAGAGAGTCGTCTCGGTCCACAGGAAAAAGGATGGCTCAGTCTTCAAAGTCGATGTTTCCCGGACCTTCGTGCACTTTGCCGGGAGGATGTACTTCTGCTCCATCGCCCGCGAGGTCAGGGGAGCGGAGAGGTCGAAAAAATAGATGTATGATTTCTCGGTTCAGGTCCAGCAGAGCCGCTGGCGGGTTCTGTTCTGGTCGCAGGTGGCGTCACAGACGCCGGCACCAGAGCAGGTACCATTCTGGGACTGGCCCCTGAACTGGTACTGCTGACAGGTGCCGTCCCCGGCATTGGGGCAGGTGCCGTCCTCAGCAAAAGGACAGGTGCCCGCAGACGCATTCCCCTGAACACTGTTCTGGCATGCGGCCTGGTTGCCGCCAGAGCCCTGTCCGCCTGCACCGCCCCATGCGACGGCCGGTGCCACCGCAACGAGGGCGAGACAGAGCAAAAGGGCTGCTCCGATGATAAGTTTTCTGGTCATGTGTCTCCTCCGTGCTGCCGATCCCTCGGCAGCTGCATGTCATAGGTCGGCGGCCGGAGGGATAAATAAAGAAAATGGAGGTGGTTCTGAGCTTGAACCGATCGGTTCAGCATTCGGCGTCACGGAGCGCGGCGAGGAAGTCCCCGGCCGATGATATCCTCTGTTCCGGGTCTTTTTCAAGGCACCGGAGGAGGAGGGCATCGAAACGCGCAAGGGCCGGGTCGGCAGCCGACGGGGGGAGAGGCAGCCCCTCCAGGACGGCGGCCGAGTACTCGCCCGGCCCGGCCCCGTCGTACGGGAGCCTCCCGGTCAGGAGTTCGTAGAGCACGACGCCCATCTGGTAGAGGTCTGTCCGTGCACCGGCAGGGCCGTACCGCCCCGGGGCGAGTTGTTCGGGGGCGGCATACCTGAGGGAGAAGCCCGGTGCCGCGGTCTCGTCGCCGTCGCCGATCAGCCTGCCGAGCCCCCAGTCGGCGATCTTCGGCGTGCCGTCCGCGGCAAGGAGGATATTGCCGGGCTTGAGGTCGCGGTGGACAATGCCGCGGGCATGGGCACACGCAAGGCCCTCTGCGATGCCGGACGCGATGCGGCAGGCCTCCACCGACGAGAGGGGTTTTGTGAGGTCGGCAAGGGAGCCTTCGAGATATTCCATCTCCACGTACGGCACGGGGAGGATGTTCACCGACCAGACGCGGACAATGTTCGGGTGGACCAGTTCCTTCCAGAGGCTGATCTCCTTGAGGAAGCAGCGTCCCGTCGCCTCGTCGGCCCTGAGAGGCACCTTGACGGCGACCCTCTCCCCGTCGGTGCGCCTGACGGCCGCGTAGACCTGCGCCGTCCCGCCTGTGCCGAGGAGGGAGACGTCGCCGTACTTTTCCATCAGGGCAGGGGGGAAACCCGGGACGGTGAAGGCGTCCGGGGCAACGAGGACGGTGCGGTCGCCGTCGGTGTCGGGTTTTCTTTTCCTGATGCGGTAGAGGAGGTACGCCCCGACCGCCGCCGCACCGGCACCTGCCGCCGCGGCCAGGAGGGGGTCGAAGCCTTCTTCCCGCGTCTCAGGCGGGCCTCTCCCCTCTCCGGTCGCCGCCTGCAGGTACGCATACATCGGCGTAGTCTCCACAGACGTCGGGCTCTCTTCAGCAGGGGCAGGAGGGAGAGAGGTCGGCAGGGGCGACGGCGTCGTCTCGGGCACAGAGGTCGGGGACTGAGTGGGCGTCGCCGTTTCGGTCACGACGTCAGGAGTGGGATCAGGGAGAGGCGTCCTTTCCTCCTTCACCTGGCCAGGTGCCGTCGCCGGGCCGCGGTCGTCGGGGGCGCTGTTGTTTCCGCCAGGACCATGCTGCCCCTTCCCCGACGTGTCATGGGCCGCCAGCGCCGGGGCGGCACAGAGGACGAGAAGAAGAACGCAGGTTATGATCCACCGCCGCATGCAATGAGGTGGGTGGCCGGGGATATTAAGACGGGCGATCCTGACCATCCTCAGGCAGGGGCATAGTAAAGAGGAGGCGTGCCCCCTGCGGCCCCCGGGCAAGGTCGATGAGGTCGCCGTCGGAGAGCGGGCGGCGCTCATGCCGCCGGAGAGGGACCGCATTCACTGTCGTGCCTCCCGTACTCCCGCTGTCCTCCACATGCCAGACCCCGCCGGAGAGACTCAACAAACAGTGGGGGCGGGTGACCCGGGTGACCGCGGCATATGCCGCGGAGAGGGGGACCGCACACCCCTGCAGGGGGGCGGCCTCCGGATCCTCGCGGCCGACGGCACAGCGCGTGCCGGTGAGAGGAAAGGCCCGGCCGTCGTCAGGGCCGCCAACGACAAGGAGAACAGGCATGCCGCCGGAGAAGGCCGCCGAGACACGGTCCTTCATCTCCCTCAGGCGGAGGGAGACCCCCTGCGCGTCGGCCGCGATCCCGAGATTCCCGAAGATCCCGAGATTCTGAATGACCGTCTCCAGGCCACCCGGCACCAGGGAGTACTTCCAGACAGGGTGGACGCCGGTTGCGGTCTCCCCCGAGAACCCCGCCTCCTTCTTCACGAGACCTGCAAGGAGGAGTTTGTCCAGGTGCTTTTTTGTGTTCTCGTAACTCGTCCCTATCGCCCGGGAGATCTCCCGCACATCCCGCGGCGTGTGCTTGATGATCTTCAGGATCCGCAGGCGTGTCGGGTTCCCGAGGACGTCCAGGTAGTCGGAGAGTTCCTCCAGGAAGTCCTGGTCGGCACCTGAGACGAGGGTGCGATCGCCGTCGGTCATCAGGGAGTATGAGGACAGCATGGTAGATAACCCGCGCGGCTCGGGGAAAAAAGAGAGATTCGAGAGACTCAGACAGAGGTCAGGTCTGGGGCGGCGCCAGGCCGAGCATGGCGGCACGGATCGTTTCGATACCAACCCTCTCGGCAAACCGCGGTGTCCTCTCACCGGGTTTCCCGTTGTCGCGGTAGTACTCGAGGAGGCGCCTCACCATGCCGACGGCCTCATCGACCTGGAGGTCCTTTGCGACCACATCGCCAATCCTGGGACGGCCACCAGAGTTCCCGCCGAAGGTCACCGTCCACCCCTTCGCAGTCCCGATCAGCCCGATGTCCCGCACATAACTCTCCCCGCAACAGCGTGGGCAGCCTGAAACCCCCATCTTCAGTTTCGCAGGAAGGTTCAGGTCCTGGTTCACCTCCTCCAGTTTCAGCCCGAGGCCGAGGGAGTCCTGCACCCCGTATTTGCAGGTCTCGGTCCCCGGGCAGGTCTGGACATAGTGGAGGCAGGGCGCCGTCGCCTCCCCGACGGTCATCCCGAGTTCTTTCCAGATATTGTCGACGTCCTCTTCCTTGATCCCGACGAGCGCCATCCGCTGCCCCGAGGTCATCTTGATGACCGGGATAGCATACCGCCGCGCGACCTTGACAATGTTCTCCAGGTCCTCCGGGGCGACGATCCCGGCCGGTGTCCTCGGGACGATCGCATAGGTCTTCCTGTCGCGCTGGAGAATCGCGCCTCTTGGTCCGTCTTCCATCATATACCAACTCCCCTTCGCCATGGCATGACCATGACAGAAGCCTCGGGCCATTATATTCCCATGAGAATATAATGTTGGTGCAGCCCCCGGAGATGCCGCGGCCCGGACGGCACCGGACGTCACCCACCCATATGCTCGATCAGGGAGAGGAGGAAGTATCTCATGAAAGGAGTCTCAGACCCGATCACCGCGAACCTTTCGGAGCCCGATGACCCGACGGCGATAGATTCACCTTTATCGACCAGGATGGAGCACTCCTGCCGCGTGCAAACGCCGGGGGGAGGTTGCCGGGCAAGAAGGTCGGCCACAATCCCCTCGCCCTCGACAAGCGGGAGTTCGATGCCGGAGAACGCTTCCCTGTCGCTGACAAGGACGTAGAGATCGATCCTCTTCTGAAGGGCCTTCAGTGCCTTCAGGTTCTTCCTGAGAAAGGAGGGGTCCTGGCAGATTAGGACCATGCGCTCCTTCGCCTTCCTGAAGACCGACTGGATCTGGTTCTCGATCGCCCAGTCGCTCCTGAGCATGTAGAAGGGCGGCGGAGGGACAGGGACGGTCGAGGAGAGGCTTGTGAGAGACGCCCTCGTCTTTTCCAGGGAAGCAAGGTACTCGTCCCTGATATGGTCGATCACCTCGTCGGGGTCGACGGCATGATAGCGGGCAGGTGAACCGTCCTCCACCCCGACAAACCCGCGCTGCGCCAGGTCATGGAGGATCTCGTAGATCCGGCCCCGCGGCACCTTGCTTGCCTCGTGGATGTCCCGCGCCGTCGCCCTCCTGAGGCCGACAAGGGTGGCGTAGACCCTCGCCTCGTATTCATTGAGCCCCAGGGTGCGGAGTTGCAGGACGATCTCGTCTGTCATTGCCCACCTGTTCGTGCCGCACGCATTTCAGCATACCCCATTGCAACCCCCGGCAGTTGCACCAGAGTGAGGGGCAGCGGCCCGGGAGAGATGCACCCCCGGGTAGCGACCCCGGGAACGTCGCTGCGGGCAGGCACCGGCCCCTCCCGGACATCAGGAACCTTTTTCACCCAACCCATCCTGATGTGAAGACTCACAGGATGCCGGGGATGACCCTCCTGCCAGGTGCACCAGACTGATATAGCAACGACCCGCGTGATAATCAGGAGATGCAGTTGATCCGTTCGCGGGAAACACCAGATACAGACCAGATGCCGGGAGATGCCCTCGCAGCGGAATATTCCGGCGGGGGTGCGTACAGTTATGAAACCGCACGGGTCTGGGAGATGGCAGGGTTCATACCGCCCGCCGTCTGCCAGGCCGCCGTCGAGGCCCTCCACCTCCAGGGCATGGAGGAGGAGACTGACCGGGACGGTTTCCCCCGTCTCGCACGGGACATCATTATGCAGGCAGGGGAGATCAGGGACAGGTGCGTGATCACCGATCCTGTACGGCTGCGGGAGACTGCCCTTGATTGGGGCGTGCCTGCCGTGGGGATGAGCGACAGGGAGATCGCGTACCTGATGACCCTGCTCGTCATCGCAGACTATTGCACCCAGCCCTGAGAATACGCAGATAGACCCAGACTCTCACAAAAAACAGACAGGAGATACCGATGAGATCACCCTACGACCTCCTTGCAGAGGCCATCACCACACGTCCGTTCGCCGTAATGGCGGTCGTCGCAGCCACGTTCATGCTCGCCTTCCTCGGCCTCTCGATGGTGAGCATGGCAACGGGTGACGACACGTATATCGACAAGACCACGCCCAGAGGGGCGATGCTCGCCCACTACAAGGACACCTATGGTTCAGACGCCATCATGCTCATCTTCGAGAGCGACGACGTCACCGACCCCGACGTCCTCGCCTATATCGGGAGCGTCGAGGACGGCATCAGGAACGAGCAGTACGTTGAGTCCGTCGCCGGCGTGCCCGACCTGATGAAAGAGGCAAACAACGGGACCATGCCCAACTCACGGGCCGAAGTGAACACCGTCATCGAGAAGGCGCCGCCGGGAACCCTCGACCGCTACCTTCCCTCGATGATGATGACTATCGTCGGCATCACCATCCAGCCGGGCGTCGCATCAAGCGTGCAGGAACAGGTGCTGGACAATGTCAGGGCGTCGATCGCCGTCTCCGAACCGCCTGCCGGCGTCTCGGTGACGGTCTCGGGGAGCCCGGCCTTCTCGCAGGAGATGGGGCAGGAGATGGGCCAGTCGATGGGCATCCTGATCATGGCCGCGATGCTCCTGATGGTCCTTGCCGTCACGTTCCTCTTCTCCCATGTCAGGTACCGCCTTCTGCCGGTCGCAATCGTGGCCGGCGGCCTGATCCTCACCTTCGGGTTCATGGGACTTGTCGGCATCCCGATCTCCATGACCGTGATCGGGGCCTTCCCGGTGCTCATCGGCATCGGGATCGACTATGCGATCCAGTTCCACTCGCGCTTTGACGAGGAGGTGCGGCATGCGACCATCGCCGACGCGGTGAAGGCCACCGTGACCAGGTCGGGCCCGTCCGTCCTCATCGCGATGGTGGCGACCTCACTCGGCTTTATCGCCATGTTTATCGCTCCGGTCCCGATGGTCGCCGATTTCGGCATCGTCTGCACGATCGGCGTCGCGTCCTGTTATCTTTCTGCCCTCGTCATCGTTCCGCTCTTCGGGACGGTCGTGAAGTACAGGGCGAAGACACCTGCCGGAAAACTCGACGACGTGGAGGCCTGCGAACTCGACTGGAAGGGCTGCGAGAAGGAGCCAGCCCATGAAGAAGGCTCGCGGGGTTCCCTGATCGAGGGGTATAACCGCCTTCTCGGCAGGATCGCCCTCGGGATCGCGAAGAACCCGGTGCCGATCCTCCTGGTCTTCTGCCTGGTCGCGGTCATCGGCATCCAGATGGACAATGAGGTCCCGATCAATGCCGACGAGGAGACCTTTGTCCCGCAGGACATGCCGGCCCTCCAGGACATGAAGAAGGTGACGCGGACGATGGGGGCGACAGACACGGTCCCGGTCGTCGTGACCGGGGACAATGTCCTGGACATGGAGACTCTTCAGTGGATACGGGACTTCGGGGCGTACGAACTGCGGACCAACGAAAAGATCACCGGCGTCACGAGCATCGCCACCCTCCTCGCCCGGTACAACGGCGGCGTCCTGCCGGAGACGGAAAGCGAGGTCAGGAGCGTGCTCGCCACCATCCCGGCCGAGACGAGGGACAGGTACCTCAACGGCAGGATGGAGGCGGTGATGGAGTTCTCCACCACAGACATGGAACTCGACGTTGCACGGACGATGATCAAGAACGTGGAGAAGGACGTCGCGTGGAGGGAGGCACCGCCGGGAATCCATGTGAGGGTGACAGGCGGCACCGAGATGTTCGTCTCCGTGATGGAAGACATCGCGACGTCGAAGACGCTGATGGTCCTTGCCGGGTTCGGGCTTATTCTCCTCTTCCTTCTCCTTGTGTACAGGCGGGTGAACGCCGTCACCCCGCTCATCCCGATCGTCATGATCGTCGGGTGGAACGGGGCGATCATGTACCTCCTCGGCCTCGACTATACGCCGATGACCGCCACCCTGGGGTCGATGACCATCGGCGTCGCCTCGGAGTACACGATCCTGATCATGGAGAGGTGCGAGGAGGAACTCGCACGGGGTCTCGATATCTACGAGGCGATCCAGACGAGCGTGCAGAAGATCGGCACCGCGGTCACGGTCTCGGGCATGACCACGGTCTTCGGTTTCTCGGCCCTCACCCTCTCGGCCTTCAACATCATCGCGAACTTCGGGATCGTGACGGTGATCACCGTCGGGTTCTCCCTGATAGGGGCGATCCTGGTGATGCCGGCCGTGCTCTCTCTGATGTACCGCTTCAATCATCGCCGCCCGGCAGAGGGCACCCCGGCCGCACCGGCGGCATGAAGAGACCCATATCTTTTTTTCACGGCACGCCCCGCGAGAGATATGAACGATGGAAGGCCCCGGGAAAAGTTCTGTTTAAGGGCCTGATGGGAGCGGGAACGACCGAAGTGAGCCAGAAAAAAAGGATTAAATTTTCCGGATTCTTTAGTATTCCTGTTCTGGAGTGCCTGGCCGGGGGGTTTCACCCCCCGATCCCCCCACGTTAGGATAGAGGGGAGAGGGTAATCCCCTTTTCTAAATCCCTTCTTCGCTCTTTCCCGACCCAATCCAGAGCAGGGAACGAGCGCCAGCGAGTTCGAGAAAATCTGTGATTTTCGAGGTCCGGGGGCTGCGAACGGAGTGAGCACAAGAAAATCTCTGATTTTCGGCGTAGTCCCCCGGTGAGAGTATGATGGTTTCTAAAAAGCCGCGCTATGAAATATCCCTGCAAAATTTTTCCACGGCCATGAAATTAAACGCCGAGATCAGGAAAACAAGACACAAAAAACCCGGAGAAACCGTTCAAAAATAAGAGGGCCGGGGCCGAGATTCGAACCCGGGTCGGGGGATCCACAGTCCCCTAGGATGACCAACTACCCTACCCCGGCAAATACCTCCACTATGTTGTATGGAACTACAGATTAACCTATCGTAGAAACCAGCGGCAGGGCGCCCGGATACGGCCCCGACATACCACTCCCGGGAGCATGCGCGGGGGCGGAAGAGCATTAATAGGGTGAGATATCCTAATATAGTCAAAACCCGTCATCGACAGCAGACAGGTTTTTTCCCGAAGCAACAACGCACCAATACAGGATCCGGGGACAGGGCCAGATATCCGGGCACCGCCCGCGTCCGGCGCGTCATACCGGGAAGACGGGGGAGCGGGAAATGGCCAAGAAAAAGAAACAATCACAGAAAACAGAGGGATCCGGGATCAGGACGCCGATCGTCTGCGTCCTCGGGCATGTCGACCACGGCAAGACCTCGCTCCTCGACTATATCAGGGGATCGTCGGTCACCGCCGGCGAGGCCGGCGCGATCACCCAGCATATCGGAGCGACGCTTGTCCCCTTCGACGCCATTGCAAAGACAGGCGGGGCCTTCCAGAAGTTGCAGATCAACATCCCCGGCCTGCTCTTCATCGACACCCCGGGCCACCAGGCCTTCACGACACTCAGGGCCCGCGGCGGCGCCCTCGCCGACATGGCGATCCTGGTGGTGGACATCAACGAGGGTTTCCAGCCGCAGACCATCGAGGCACTCGAGATCCTGCGGACCTACAAGACGCCCTTCGTCGTTGCGGCGACGAAGATCGACAGGATTCACGGCTGGCGGGTGAACAAGAGCGCTCCGTTCAAAAAGACCTTTGAGACGCAGGGCGACCGCGTGAAGCAGATCTTCGAGACAAAGACCTACGAACTGATCGGCAAACTCTCCGAGAAGGGTTTCAACTGCGAGCGGTACGACAGGGTGAGTGACTTCGCCCGCAACATCGCCATTGTCCCGGTCTCCGGGATCACGGGCGAGGGCGTGCCCGACCTCCTCATGATGCTCATCGGGCTTGCCCAGCGCTACATGACAGAGGAACTCGCCGTCTCGGTCAACGGCCCTGGCCTGGGCACGGTTCTCGAAGTGAAGGAGGAACGGGGCCTCGGCATGACCCTCGATGTCATCCTCTATGACGGCACCCTCGGGGTCGGGGACGAGATCGCGGTTGCAACAGGAGACGGCGTGATCAACCCCAAGGTGCGGTCCCTTCTCAAGCCGCGGCCGATGTCTGAGATCCTCGTCGAGGACAGGTTCGAGCGGGTGAAGTCGGTCACCGCCGCCGCTGGCATCAAGGTCTCCGCACCCCACCTCGAAGGAGTCATCGCGGGCTCGCCCCTGCGTGTGATCCCGGCGGCCGAAGACCGTGAAGTCATCAACGAGGAGGTCAGGCGGGAGGTCGAGGAGATCCATGTCGCCCTTTCCGAGGAGGGCATCACCATCAAGGCCGACACCATCGGCGCCCTCGAAGCGCTGGCAAAGGAACTCGAAGACCACCATATCCCTATCATGAAGGCCGAGGTCGGCCCGGTCTCGCGCCACGACCTCATTGAGATCGGGACGGTCAAAGAACCTCTCAACGCCGTCCTCCTCGCCTTCAACACCGCCATCCTCCCCGACGCTCTCGATATCCTCAAAGACCCGGCAAACAAGGTGACGGCCTTTACAGGCAACGTCATCTACCGGCTCATCGAGGACTACACCGAGTGGGTCGAGGATCAGAAGAGGAAGATCGAAGCGGCCCGCTTCGAGCACATCATCCTGCCGGCAAAAGTCGTCATCCTCGAAGGGTGCGTCTTCAGACAGAGCAACCCCGCCGTCGTCGGCGTCAGGGTGCTCGGGGGAAAACTGCGGAGCGGCGTGTACCTGATGCGCAGGGACGGCAAGAGGGTCGGCCAGCTGAAAAATATTCAGGTCAGAGGGGAGAACGTCCCTGACGCCGACGCCGGCGCGGAGGTCGCGGTCTCGATCGAAGGGGCGACAGTTGGCAGGCAGATCAGCGAGAAAGACGAGTTATACGCCGAGATCCCTGAAAACCACGTCAAGGTGCTCGAAAAAGAGATGCTCGGGAGCCTCAAACCAGGTATGCGTGAGGTACTCGATGAGTACACCCTGATGCGAAGAAAAGAAAATCCCTTCTGGGGGAAGTAGTTTTAATATAGATATCATCCAATTTTATAGTCACGTCTGATATCATCAGGATGAGAAGGAGTCAGAGATAATGGTTGATTTCAAGGTTGTCGTATCTGACAGGAAGGCAAGCCGCGCCTACAATATCCAGGCAAGCGGGGCGGCTGCATCGGCATTGATCGGGAAGAAGATCGGGAACGAGATCGATGGCGCACCCCTCGGCCTCGCCGGATACACTATCCAGATCACCGGCGGCTCGGACAGAACCGGGATCGCCGCCAGGAAGGATCTGCCGGGCGCAGGCCGCAGGCGGATCCTCCTCTCCGAGGGCGTGGGATTCCACCCCGAGCACGAGGGACAGAGGAAGAGAAAATCGGTCCGCGGAAACGAGATCACCGCTGACTTTGTCCAGATCAACGCCGTCGTTGCCCAGTACGGTGCGCAGCCTATCGATGCGCTCCTCGGAAAGGGCGGCGAAGAGGCTGCAGAGAACTAAAAAAAATCTATTTTTCCCGGACAACACTTTCACGGAGAGCAGGCAGGAGATCCTGCCATGCAACACCGTACCTGCGAGCAAGCAGGACGGCCGCTGCTTCGGGCCTGAGGTTGCCGTCGAACTCCCCCTCGATCACGCGGTTCATCCCGGCAGTCACCTCGCTCGCGTCCCTATCGGTCGCCGACGCGATCCTGGCGATGAGGTCGCGCAGCGGGTCGGGCGCCTCGAAGACCTCGGGGCCGGGCCTGAAGCCGAGGGGGATCGTAACTGAGGAGAGGTCAAAGAGCGGGACGACCTTCCCGCCTTTTACACCGAGAAGTCCGGCGGATTCTCCCAGGCGGAGGACGGCGTTCGCCTGTTCGACGTTCAGCCACTTCCGGTCCAGGGCAAGGAAAAAGACAAACTGATTCTTCTCCAGTTCCCCCAGGTGCATCTGCTTGAAGGGGGCCGCGACGGTGATCTGGAGGCTCACTCGCAGGCACCCTTGAGGATCTCGCGGATATCCATCGCATCCATCGAACCGGCCAATCCTTCCTTGACGACGAAGACCTCGGACTGCGGACCGCGGTCGACGATCCTCATCAGGAATGTGTTCTCCGAAACCGGACGCCTGCCCTCCGGCCGCAGAAGGGTCTCATGAACCGAAAACCTGAAGTCCGCAGACTCGGTCACCTCGTCGGCGAGGGCGGGGATGAGGTCGAGGGGGAGGAACCGCGTCCGGTCGTCGGCAATCTCAAGGAGGATATCGCGCTTGTAGAGGTCATCACCCTGCCGGCAGGTGGTGTGAGTGCGGTGGAGGGCCGCGACATACCTGAGGGCCTGCCCGAATGGCGAACCCAGGGTGAAATTCAGATCAAAGCGCGTCGGGAAGCGGTAGTAGACTCTGCGCATCATAGACGTATGGGCGATCGGATCTAATAATCTATGCTGATCGCTCCTGAAAGGTCAGATCCCGGATCCCCGCCTCACGATCGGGGGGCACAGGCGAAGAAGAGAGGATCAGGGGGGCCGTCACCGCGACGTAGTCGAACCGTTCAAATGTGGCGTTCTCTGTCCCGCGGGAGATGGTGAGGTTCACCGTGTACGTCCCGGGCACCCCGTAGACATGGACCGGGTGCCGGTCTGTCGAGAGGTTCCCGTCGCCGAACTCCCACGACCACGAGGTCGGGAAACCGGCCGAGGTGTCGGCAAACCGCACCGCGAACGGGACCACGCCGGTGGTGGCATTCGCGGAGAAGTTTGCGCGGAGGGCCGGAGCCTCCACGGTGACGAGGCCGGGGCGGCGCAGGGTGTCGTTGCCATAGGGGTTTGCGACAGTCAGGTTCACCGCGTATGTGCCCGGCAGGGCATAGACGTGCTGCGGGTCAGGGTCTGTCGAGACATTCCCGTCGCCGAAGGCCCACGACCACGAGGTCGGGAATCCCCCAGAGGTGTCGGTGAAGTTCACAGCGAGCGGCGCGGGGCCGGAGAGAGGGGCGGCAGAGAAGTTCGCCGCAGGCGGGCCCTGCGCAACGGCCCTGATGAAACGGGCCCTCGATACCATGTCGCGGGAGTACGGGTCCGCGACGGTGAGGTTCACCATGTACGTGCCCGGCACCTCATAGATATGGACGGGGTCGGGGTCTGTCGAGACATTCCCGTCACCGAAGGCCCAGGACCACGAGGTCACATTTCCGGGGCTTTCGTCCGCAAAGTGTACCGCAAAGGGGACCATGCCGGCGGTGGCATTCGCGGAGAAGTTTGCACGGAGGAGAGGGGCCTCCACCGTGACGAAGTCGGGGCGGCGCAGGGTATCGTTGCCATGGGGGTTTGCAACGGTCAGGTTCACCGCGTATGTCCCCGGCAGGGCATAGACGTGCTTGGGGTCGGGGTCTGTCGAGAGGTTCCCCTCGCCGAAGGCCCACGACCACGAGGTCGGGAATCCCCCGGAGGCGTCGGCGAAGTTCACAGTCAGGGGCGCGGGGCCGGAGAGAGGGGCAGCGGAGAAGTTCGCCGCAGGCGGGCCCTGCGCCACCGCAGTGACAAGACCGGTTTTTCCGGTGGAGTTTGTCGACGTCCCCGCCATGACCGTGAGGTTCACCGTATAGACGCCCGGCACCTCATAGACATGGACAGGATCCGGGTTGGACGAGACATTGCCGTCGCCGAAGGCCCAGGACCATGTATCAGGAGTACCGCCGGAGAGGTCGGTGAACCTGACCGTCAGGGGCACCATACCCGCGGCCGGAGATGCCGAGAAATTTGCGATGAGCGGCGGCGTGATCACCGACCTGAGGACAATGGCGTCGGCCCTGCCATAGCCGTACCCCGGGTCATAACCAGGCAACCCCGGGTCCATGGACGAGGAGACGAGGGCGTCCACAAACCCGGACGCGTTCAGGGCAGGGTCCTGGCCCATGAGCAGGGCTGCGATGCCGGCCACATGCGGCGCCGAGGCGCTCGTGCCATAGAAGGGGTTCGGGAAACCGCCCGCCCCTGTCACCTGCACCCCGTCGGTCGCTGCAAGGTCGGGCTTGGCCCTCTCCTCGGGCACCGGGTAGACGATGGTCACCGGCCCCTGCGAGGAGTACTGCCTGAGCATGTCCTGGAAATCGATCGCACCGACCGTGACCACGCCGGGATAGGCCGGGTGACCGAAGATCGAGTCTGAAGGGGTGTTGTAGTCAGGGGAGACCGCCCCATAGAAGGTGTAGACCTCAAGGAGACGGGGCGAGCCGCGGACACGGGTGATGCCCGCATAATAGGTCGAGACGAAGGGATCGGGATTGGTGAAGGAGACCACCTCCAGAGGGGTGCCGTTCCCCTCCTGGACGATGGTGCTCATGCCCACCAGCGATCCGGTGCGGTCCCAGACATAGAGGTTGTAGTCGTTCGCCGACGAGACCCAGGGGTCGGCCCACTGAAGCACGACAAAGGCCGGGGACGTCGCAGAGACCCTGAAGGGGAGGAGGACGCTCCCGCCGCCGAAGTCATGGGAATGGAACATGTTCCCCGAGTCAAGGTACTCTTCCTGGTAGTGCGACAGGCCGAAGTTGCCGGCCGAGGAGACCAGGAGGACATCTCCTTCGGCCGCGAGGCGCCTGATGCCTCCGAGAGGGGCGTCGGCACTCTCGTCAAAGTAGGGTTCGTCAAGATAGACGATGTCGTCGCAGATGATCGTGCACCCCGCGTCGGCAAGATCCTGGAATGCCTCGTCGAAGGAGATCACGTCTCCCCCGCAGTCATGGAAATAGAGGGAGGCACCGGGGGCGATGTCATGGACGATCTCAAGCATTGCCGTTCCCTCGTCGCCGCCGAGGGTGTTCGAGAGGACGTTGACGTCGGGAGGGAGGTCGCCGGTCAGGACGGCATCGTCGAGGTGGGTCACGCCGTCGGAGATGACGCCGATCTTCACGCCAGTGCCGTTGTACCCGGTGGCGTCCCTGAGGTCCTCCGCCCTGAGGATGGCGTCGCCCTCCGTGTCCACCGAACCGGCGGCAAAGAACGGCGGCAGGACAGTCCGCACAGACCGCACCTCAGGAAGGGACGCAAGACCCTTCAGGTCCTCGACCCGCACCAGGGCCACGGCCAGGTGGCGGGCCTCGTCCCGTGCCGTCACTTCCACGGCAAAGGGGTCGACACAATCGGTCGCGGCAGGAGGATGCAGGGAGACATAGACCGTGACCGACGAGGGGGCGGTGTAACCAGAAGAGAGGGCAGCATTGTCGGGGACATTCTCCCCGTACCCATTCATCTCCACCAGGTCCGCGAGATCTGAGGAGAGTTTGGCCATGTCGTCGCCGGGTGGCGGCCTTTCGGGTATTTTTTCCCAGACGTCAGGCCCTACGCCGGCCGCACCCTGCGCAGTGGCGACGAGCAGGAGAAGGACCAGCATCCGCGTACGCAGCAACATCGTCACGTGCCGCGGAATAGACCCTGGCAGATATAAGAGGATCGCGCCTGCACAAGGTTGATAGGGAGAGGACGCCAGATCCCGCATCGCGGAGGAGGAGACGATGACGATCAGGTACAGGGCGCTCTTCCACCTCACCGAGACCGGGAAGACAGGTGCGATCCTGCAAACAGCCCGGAACCTTCTTGCCGATATGGGCGATGGGGTGGAGGTGGAGGTGGTCGCACACGGCGACGGCGTGAAGGCCTTTCTCCTGACAGGCCAGTACGTGGACGATGTCAGGAACATGAGCGAACAGGGGGTGCGTTTTGCAGTCTGCGCAAACAGCATCAGGGCGATGACCTTCGCGAGGGACGACTTCCCGCGGTCTGTCGAGGTCGTGCCCTCAGGCATCAGCGAGATAGTGAGGAGGCAGGCCGAAAGTTACGCGTATATCAGACTGTGACAGCGGGCCGCCCGGTCCGGGACAGCCGCAACACCCGAAGATCTCCTGCACGGGGATCTCCGGACAAAAAATGGGTTTATTGGATCAACACGGCGTTGACGACGCCGTCCTGGCCGGGGCGGCTCACAATCCGTGCGCGCCCGAGTTCGGTCGTGATGATCGCACCCTTCGTGAGGAGGTTCCGGCGGACATAGTTGATGTTTGCCGGGTTTGCTTCCACGTTCAGGATGCCAGATTTCTTGGTCTCGCCGGTCGCAGGGTTGGAGACCGAGGCAACGTTCAGGCGGAGTGCCCGAACTTTCATGTTGCCGCCGCGTACCCTGACAATCCGGCTCCGATTCTCCCCGATATGAGTTTCTGCGGGGGCCCGGCCGTGCTCATATCGCCTCTTGCCGCAAGCCGGGTGGTTCCTGCCGCCGGTGAGGCGCCGTACGGATCTACCTTGCCACTGTATAGTATCACCTCAGGATTACAATCTGTGAGACAGGAATCCCATAGAGAGTTCTATATATATTCTGGCTCTCGGTATTTAACTCTGATCACTCCAGGATCGCGTCGAGCACGGCGGAGACACCCTCGCCGGTCTTCATATTTGTCCTGAAGATCTTCATCTCCGGGTTGTAGCGCCGCATGTCGGCCTCCATCCGCTCAATGTTGCAGCCGACGAGAGGGGCAAGATCGACCTTGTTGATCACACCGATCGAGCAGCCGCGGAACATCATCGGGTGCTTGTTCACGACATCATCACCCTCGGTCGAGGAGACAACGACGACCCGCTTCTCGGCCCCGAGGGCGAAGTCGGTCGGGCAGACCATGTTGCCCACGTTCTCGATAAACAGGACATCGATATCGTCGAGGGGGAGGTGGTCGATGGCGTGTTCGACGAGGTGCGCATCAAGGTGGCACTCGGTGCCGGTGTTGGCATTGACGGCCGGGATGCCGAGACCCACGATCCTCTTGAAGTCGTCGTCACCATAGACGTCCCCGGCAACGGCACCGGTCGCAAGGCCGCGCCCGGCAAGGAGGGGCACCATCCGCTCGATCAGGGAGGTCTTTCCCGACCCGATGGCACCGAGGAGGTCAAATGCCCTGACCCCGTGCTCTCTCAGGTGTGCAGCGTTCGCAGCGGCAAGATTATCGTTTGCGGCATATACATCCTTCTCGATAAGGACGTCAATGTGGTGCATACATTGAGTATTGAACGTGACCCCTATATAGGTTCACCATCTACCATTCTATAATGGAAAGTGTCTGTATCCTTTATCCGTGCTATTTTTCTGCCGGTCTGAAGCGGTCCGAGGGGAGGCGTGTCCCTGTCGGTCGCGCCGTCAAAAATCCGACAGTCGACGATATCGGGGCGGCCCTGAAGAGATGCGGTTATACGTACCGGGCCGAGGAAAAACACCACCCGGCCCACTGGTTCAAGCGTGAAGGGCGGGTGGTCGTCGAGTGCACGGAGTCGAAGGGAACCCTCATCAAGAAGGTGGCAGGGACGATCGAGGTGAGGCAGTGAGCGGCGGCCTCTACGATCTGCACACCCACACCACGATGACGGACGGCGACCTTCTCCCCATCGAACTTGTCCGCCGCCTTGCTGTCCTCGGGTACGAGGTCGTCGCCATCGCCGACCATGTCGACTGCTCGAATATCGACCAGGTGATCACGACGACGTCGTGCCTCAAGAAGAGTGCAAGGCGCTTCGGCGTCCACCTCCTATGCGGCGTCGAGATCACCCATGTGCCGCCCGAGGAGATCCACGAACTCGCGGCGTACGCCAAAGAGAAGGGTGCCGAGGTCGTCGTCGTCCACGGGGAGTCACCGGTCGAACCGGTCGCTCCGGGCACAAACCATGCAGCCTGTTCTTCGAGGGACGTCGATATCCTCGGCCACCCGGGCTTCATCACACCGGAGGACGCACGTCTTGCGGCGAAAAACGGTGTCGCCCTTGAGATCACCTCAAGGAACGGGCACAACAGGACAAACGGATATGTGGCGGTGACCGCACGGGAGGCGGGCTGCATGATAGTGGTGGACTCGGACGCCCATGCGCCTTCAGACCTTCTCACCAGGGAGGCGAAGATGGCGGTTGCACGCGGTGCGGGGCTAACAGAGGACGAGTGCGCGAGATCGCTCTCTATAAATATTGTTTCGGATTTACTCGGGATTTAATCCATATTTATATTTTGTCGATATGTTTAAATATCCATGCCACCCAATTTATATATAATACTCCCTTTTGCAGGAGTTTTGATGAGGAGTTCTCTTGAAACTTGTGGGGCTGATAGTTAAGATTTGCGGTTCTCGCACGATGATCGTCAGGTGCGACGCCGCCCAGCTGCCCCGCCTCTATGGGGATGTCTTCGACAGACGCACGAGACCGGCCGGGAAAGTTGTCGACATCTTCGGGAATGTGGCCTCGCCATATGCTGCGGTCGTCTGCAAGGGGGCCTGCAGTGGACGCGTGGGAGAGAAACTGTATACCAAGGGTGATGGAAAATGGCAGAAATCGAGAAGTTAAAGGCGCTTCAGAGCGAACGTGAGGCTCTGAAGAAGCGGGTACGGACGACGGTGCGGGAGACGGAGAAGAAACGGGAGGAAACGACCGAAAATGTCTGTCCCGAGTGCGGCAGCCGGCAGCTCGTCCACGACTACGAGCGTGCCGAACTTGTCTGCAAGAACTGCGGCCTCGTCCTCGACGAGGAGTTCATCGACCGCGGCCCGGAGTGGCGTGCCTTCGACCACGACCAGCGGGTGAAGCGGTCCCGTGTCGGTGCGCCGATGACCTTCACGATCCACGACAAGGGTCTCTCGACGATGATCGACTGGCGGAACCGTGACTCGTATGGCCGTGCGATCTCCTCGAAGAACCGGGCGCAGCTGTACCGCCTGCGGAAGTGGCAGCGGCGGATCAGGGTCTCGAACGCCACCGAGCGCAACCTCGCCTTCGCGCTCTCCGAACTGGACCGGATGGCCTCGGCCCTCGGTCTGCCAAGGAACGTGCGGGAGACTGCTGCGGTTATCTACCGCGACGCCGTGGACAAGAACCTGATCAGGGGCAGGTCCATTGAGGGCGTGGCCGCGGCCGCACTCTATGCGGCATGTCGCCAGTGCTCGGTGCCGCGTACCCTCGACGAGATCGCCGAGGTGTCCCGTGTATCGAGAAAGGAGATCGGGCGCACCTACCGGTTCATCTCCCGCGAACTCGGTCTCAAGCTCCTGCCGACCTCGCCGATCGACTACGTACCCCGCTTCTGCTCCGGCCTCACCCTCAAGGGCGAGGTGCAGAGCCGGGCCGTGGAGATCCTGCGGCAGGCGGGCGAGCGCGAACTGACGAGCGGCAGGGGGCCGACCGGGGTCGCAGCCGCCGCCATCTACATCTCCTCGATCCTCTCGGGGGAGAGGCGGACCCAGCGCGAGGTCGCCGAGGTGGCGGGCGTCACCGAGGTGACGATCCGGAACCGGTACAAGGAACTCGCCGAGAAACTCGACATCGAGATCATTCTCTGATCTCCTTTTTTTCGGGGCGCGTGCGTGTCCCGCTCTGCCGGATGGACACGGGCACCGATCCCAAGCGCCGGAATGGGAACAGATATAAGGGAACAGAGGCAACAGTACCTGGCAGGATCAGGCACTGATCTGGCATAAGGGCTCGTAGATCAGGGGAAGATCGCATCGTTCGCAACGATGAGGCCGCGGGTTCAAATCCCGCCGGGTCCATCCTTTTTAAGTTCCATTGTCAGGAGGAGACACTCCGCATCTCATCCCGGTTCCGTCTTTCAGGGATCTAACCGAAAAAAAGAGTTTTACCTCCGCCGCAGCAGCAGGAGGGCGCCGAGCGCAAGCAGGGGGGTGAAAATGAGTGCGCTCTCCTGCGGGGTGGTGGCAGGGGACTCCGTACTCTGTGCGTCTGTCGTGGTGGCCGGAACGGCGGCACTCTGGTTCAGCGGGGGCATCGGGACTGTTTCGACCGGGGTCGTCTCCACCTCCGACCCGACCGCAGGGGAGGTCTTCGTCTGTCCGGGCAGCACCGCCTCCCCCTCTGCAACCGCGAAGTACGAGAAGCCGGGCGAGACAGCCTGATAAACGACACGACCGTCCTCCTCACGGAGCACTTCTGTCGGGAGCGCCGTCCACGCCCCGTCGTGATACCGCCAGAGGGCGACCTCGCCGGGAGCAAGGCCCTGCTCCTTCAGCCAGGACGTCGGCACGGAGAAGGTGAAGACCGCCCCTGCCAGGGCGTCGTCAGTCGTGTACGTCAGGTCGGCCTGGATGTACTGGTAGACCGGGCCGTCGATGCCCTCGGGGCCGGCGGCCACAGGTTCGAGGGTGATCATGACCCCGTCAATCCGCCCCGCGGCTGTGAGAACGATGGTGGAGACCGCCGTGCGGTCGAAGGAGAGGGTGGCGGAGTCGCCGGGGTTCAGGTCTCCCGAGGCCCCAGCAGAACTGTCCGAATCACCCCCTTCGGCTGGCGGGGGAGGCACGGAGAGCACGTACCTGTCTGCCGGTGCGACCAGCGGGCAGGTGTCGTTGAGGCCCGAGATGGCGTACGGCGTCTCCCCGATGCCGTCGCCGTCAGTGTCGTTGCCGGTATAGTCGTCCCAGAAGTTGCCGAGGACATGGGTGAAGTATGTACCATTATACCGGTACGAGACAGGCACAGTAGAATTCAGGGAGACCGAGTTCCCGGCAAGGAGATGGACGTGGGTGTTGTTCCTGAAGGTGTTGCGCCAGAGGACCGTATCGCCTGGAGCCGCGGCGAAAAGGAATGCACCCACCCCATTGTCGGCGATGAGCGAACCGGTGACGGTGGACGCCGTGCAGTCGAAACAGGAGAGCCCTGCGTAATCGTTGCCCGCAAAAGTGGAGGCATCGATCGAGAGGTCGTCCGAGTCCCTGCAGATCGCTCCCCCATAATTGCCGGTGGCCGTGACATTCCTGACCCTGACGCCGGTGGAGTTGAAGACGGTGAGGCCGACATAGGTGCCGGAGAGGGTGAGGTCCTCCGCGGTGATGTTCCGGCACCCGAAGAGGTACACCATGCCGGCGTCTGCGGGCACAACCGCGTCCTCCCGCCCGGTCCAGACATAGACACGTTTTCCGTCGACGGTGTTCGTCTCGTCCACCACGACCGTGCTTTCATAGCCCCGGAAGGGGACGAAGCGGAGGTCCCATCCATTTTCGGACATCGCTGTCTTGAACACTTCGCCGTCCCTAACACCATCGAGAGCAAGGCCTGTCCCGGCATTGCCGGTGGCGATGCAGTTCGTCAGCGTAAATGAGTCCATGGAGGCGAGAGAGATGCCGTCCCCGGCGTTGTCAGTGGCATTCACAACAAAGAACCTGACGCCTGGGGACCGGGAGACGGCGACGCCGGCGGCACCACATCCAGAGACGTCGCACCGGAACAGGGCTGCCCCGGCGGTTTCATTGACCAGAATGCCGGTGCGGTTGGCCCTGCTGATTCCTGCTCCGGAAATGACGGACCTGGCCACACTCTCAAGAGCGATGCCATCGCCGCTGCAATCAGTGACAGTCAGGTCCATGAGGAGGGTGTCATTGCAGACGACCCGGACGCCGTCGTCACCACCGGTGAGAGTGAGACCCCGGACGGTGATGTTCGACCCGGTCAGGGTGAGTGCGTCCCCGCCATTCCCGTCAATGATCGCATCGGCGCTTCCGGCAAGGGTGAGGGAGTGGTCGACGACGACATTCTCGACATAGACCCCATCTCCGACACGGACCATCTGACCTGGCATGGCGGAATCGACGGCCTCCTGGATGGTGCGATAATCCTCAGGCACCCGGAGGGGGTCGCGCGTGATGGCCTTGATGCAGACATTGGTATCCGCGTGGTCAAGGGTCAGGTCTTTCCAGTGCGCCCCGTCAGCGCTTACATAACTCTGGCCGGGCCCGGCGGTGGCGTTGCTCGAATACCCCTCGAACGGCATCTCGACGACGAGAGGGCGGGTGTCAGTCGGGGCGGTGAGTTTGAGGGTCACCAAGAAACTGTCGCCCGGGGCAAGAGGTAACGACGTTTTGAAGGGAACGGTGTGGTACCCAGGGAACGCCATCGTCCCGCCCGCAATGGAGGCATAGCGGACGAGACCTCCCTGCGCGAGATAGACCATGACCTCATAGTCGGTGCCGGGTTCGCGGGTGTAGAAGCTCACGGCTTCCAGGTCTTCGTAGCGTTCCGCGGTGAAGAAATTCGCACCGTACGCCGTCGTCGAGGTGCCGAAACCGATGCTGTCTGTCCAGCCGAGGGGGTCGTACTGGTAGAGGTGGTCGTAGGTGCCGAGGGGGTCGCCGGTGAAGAGCACGGTCGCCAGGTCATCGCCGACATATATATTTTCTGGATTCAGGAAGCGCCCGAAATACCGGTCATAGTAGGAGACGTAGAAGTAGCCATCTTCTCCCAATGACGTCCCCCAGGAGTTTTTGGCGATGAAGGCGCCGTTGCCGGGCGGGGCGACGTTGAAGTTCGCCGCCGGGTAGTTGTCGTCCCAGCCGACGAGGACGACACCGTGACCACCGTCGAGTTTTACGGTGCTGTTCTCGGGCAGGTAGTAGGTAGATGCGCGCGGCCCGAAGCAGGTATAGTTCACCTGGAAAGAGGTATAGAGACCGCCCTCCTCCTTGATCGTCGTCTTGATCAGGTCGTTGTCGAGGGGGCCTGACCGCGGCGGGAGGAAGGTGACGTTCTGGACATGCATCACCGGCTCGAGGCCGGAGGGCGAGACAGAGGATGTAGTGTTGTACCGGTCGTCCTCCTCGTCCACCGGCCCCGACCACCGGGCGAGGTAGGCCGTCGCCATGAAGGGGTTGCCGCCGCTGCAGGGCCCCACGTCGAAGCTGTGGGTGTTCTTCAGGTTGTTCTCCGAGAGGTCCCACTCGCCCAGGCCGTCGGTGAGGAGCGCAGACTCCAGGGACCCGAGAGAGGCGAAGGCCCAGCATGACCCGCACTCTCCCTGGTCCTTCACCGCGGTGACGCGGCCCTCGTCGGCAAGGTTGAAGTACGGCTCCGTGGGTGATCCGGCGGTCACACCGGCGGCGTCGTCAGACCAGACCAGGGTGGCGGGCGAGGGGACGAGCCCGGTGAGTGGGGGGAGGGTTCCGTCTTCAGGGGCAACCGCGCAGAGGAGCACAGGTCCGTCTGCTGCATTCAGTTCCTCCTGATACCTGACAAATGCAGGGTTCAGGGGCGCGGCCTCCAGGCCGGGAACCGCACCGGGGGTCAGGGTGCCGTCTGCACCCGGAAAAGTTTCCTGCTCGTCCAGGGAAAGGAGGAAGGACTGGTCCAGGGGGGCGGCCGCACCAGGCATGGCAAGGAGGACAAGCCCCGCACAGACAAGCAGGAGTATGATATATCGTTTTGGAGCGGTCATAGGCGTCATCTTCGGTATGATTTCCAGATATTGGATTAAATAGGTTAAATAACAGCCCATTCTGGTGCAAAATAAAAAAAATGTGATATAATGTGACGGGGGAGCGAGTAAAAAAGAAAAAGTAGGATATAAAATGACAGGACATTAAAGAAAAATCCCATTCACCAGCCCCAGGCCCATGAAAAATATGATGGCAGCGCATCAGAGAGATAATTACAAGAAAAAGATGCGAAAAGGCATATCCGCCCATCATCGGTCAGGATGAGCCAGACCCGTGCTGCAGGCGTTGCATGGAGGGGAGAACTCAGAACTTTCCTGCCAGAAAATGCGAAACCTGATATGTTTCTCTTCTGAAGATCTGGAGAAGACCATGAGATACGAGATTATCGGGGACAACCTCCAGATGGTGAAACTCACCCTCTCCACTGGCGAGAAGGTCAATGCCGAGGCCGGCGCCATGGTGAACATGAGCGGGAACATGCAGATGGACTCCCACCTGAAGGGCGGCCTCTTCGGCGGGCTGAAGAGGATGCTCACCAATGAGAGCCTGTTCCTGACCGAGTTCACCCCAAACGGCAGAGAAGGCTTCGTCTCCTTCGCCGGGAACGTGCCGGGCCGGATCTTCCCTGTGGACGTGAAGGGGAAGGAGTTCATCGCCCAGAAGGACGCCTACCTCTGCTCTGAGGAGGGCGTGACGCTCGACATCGCCTTCACGAAGAAGCTGCGGTCAGGGTTTTTCGGCGGCGAGGGTTTTATCCTCCAGCGCCTCCACGGGAACGGCAGGGTCTTCCTCCACTGCTGCGGCGACACCATCGAGATGGACCTCGCGGCCGGGGAGACGATCAGGGCCGAGACCGGCCTCGTGGTCGGCTTCGACTCGACGGTCGATTACTCCATCGAACTTGCCGGCGGCGTGAAGACGGTCTTCTTCGGCGGCGAAGGACTCTTCCTCACCACCCTCACCGGGCCGGGCAAGGTCGTCCTCCAGTCGATGGACATCGCAAAACTTGCCTCCTCCCTCATGCCCTTCCTGCCCCAGAACTCGTCGGGGAGCGGGAGCGGCGGGTTCAATATCGGGATCTGATCTCCCTCTTTTTTCCGGAAGACCGCAAGAAGGGTCGGTCCGGATACTTTCTCTAAAAAAGGAAGGGATTACCTCCACCGTCGCAGCAGCAGGAGGGCGCCGAGCGCAAGCACTGGAGTGAAAACAAGAGGACTCTCCTGCGGGGTGGTGGCGGGTGCGGTCTCGCCCGACGGTTCTGATGTGGCGGCGGCACCGGGTGCAGTCGTATTTATCGGAGGCGTCTGGACTGTCTCGACCGGGGTTATCTCTGCCTTCGAACCGACCGCGGGTGCGGGCTTCGTCTGTTCTGGCAGCATTGCCTCCCCGCCGGCGACCGCGAAGTACGAAAATCCAGGAGAGACCGCACGATAGACGACACGGTCGCCCTCTTCCCTGAGCACTTCTGTCGGGAGCGCCGTCCATGCCCCGTCGTGGTAGCGCCAGAGGGCGATCCCCCCGGGCGCAAGGCCCTGCTCCTTCAGCCAGGACGCCGGTACGGAGAAGGTGAAGACCGCTTCAGAGATCGCATCGTCTGTGGCGTAGGTGAGGTTTGCAGCAAGGTACTGGTACACCAGGACTTCGAGACCATCAGGACCCGCGGCCACCGGCGCAACCGTCACCATGACCCCGTCGATCCTCTGCCCTGCCGTGACATTGATCGTCGTCACTGCCGAACCCATGAAGTGCAGGGAGGCGGTGGCGCCCGGATTCAGGTTGCCAGAGGCACCCACCGTGCCGTCTGAGGAAGAGTCCCCGCTATCGTGGGGCGGCGTGGTCGAATAGGCCTCGAACCGGTCCATCAGAGGATAAAGATCGGTTTCATTCTCCGGGATCACAAACGGCGTATCGCCGATGCCGTCGCCGTTCGCGTCGGCCCCATCGTACGTGCTCCAGTAGTTGCCGGTGAGGTTCGCGTACCCGGTCCCGTGGTACCAGTAGGTGAGCACGGCCGGGGAGTGCCAGGAGACGACAGGAGAGGTCGCCACGGCGGCGGTCAGAGCGACGCTGTCGCCGGGGAGGGACCCCAGCACACTCTGCACAGAAGACGCCTGACCGGCCGGAAGGTCGTCGAGGGATTCTTCGAGAGATGTAACCGGACCATCTGCCTGCACCGTCATAAGCCTCCCGGATGCAGGTGTGCAGATAAAGGAATTCATATAGACGGAGAAGGATTCGGAACCCTCGTCAGTTTCGACCACCGGATAGTCTGTCCCTGAGAAGGTGTTTCTGGTCATGGCGATGTTTCCTCCCTCCAGAACAGCCATCGCACCCGCACCTTCAACGCTGTTCCCGGTGATCGTGGCGTTGCTGGCGACGATATACATTCCCACGCCGCCGTCCCCGTAGGTCACCGTGTTGTCCGCTACATTTGCAGCGGCACAGCCACTGATTCTGATACCCGCCTCGTTACCGCTCAGGACATTCCCGGAGAGTGTCAGGTTATCGAGGTTCTGACCTATAATGCCGAACACAGGAGAACCGGCCATGGTATTGTTCTTCACGCTGAGATTCATCCCGTAGTCCGGAATTCCGGTAGCAAGGATCCCGTATTCAGATGCGTTGACGATATTGTCACTGACCTCGCTGTCAGAACAGAGGAGCGTCGCAATACCGACTACTGGCGATCCTGCGATCCTGTTGCCCGAGATCGTCTGGTCCTGACCGAGGTTGGAGTAGACACCGAAAACCTTGACCTCGTCGAAGGCGTTACCCTCCACCTGGGTATGCGGGCATTCCGCCAGCATGATCCCGAAGGCCGTACCGCGTCCGAACCGGTTCTCAGAGATTGTCAGGTCTTCGGACCTGACCGCGTACACCCCGACCGACACGTTCTCGAAGGTGGTGTTCGCGACCGTGAGGTTCTGCGTGTCGAGCGCGAGGATTCCGTACGCCTGGTGGTCCAGAGAGAGGTCCCTGGCCGTGACGTCACTTGCATTGACGCAGATCACCGCCCCCGCGTCAGCGCCGACGGTGACGCCGGAGACCCGTTCGAGGTAGACGACCGGTCTGCCGTCGACCGTGTTGCCGGTATCGATGTCATTGCCCGGGGAGAGGTTATCGCATGCGTATACAAGGTTGTAGCGGTTGTCGGTCATCGAGGTGTTTCTCAGGGTGAGCGCGCTGACGTCCCCGATCTCAAGTCCGACCTCGCTCCCCGCGACCGCAACGTCACGCAGGACAATAGTGTCGCCGCTGAGACGGACGCCGGCATACGTGTAGGTGTCCTCGCCATCCCTGACCACACGGAAACCCTCCAAGACGGTATTATTTGCCGAGATGGATACGCCACAGTAGGCGTTGCCCGGATCGATCGTCGGGAGACCGTCGCCGGTGTCGATCCCGAGCAGCGAGATCGTTTTGTTCACGGCGACGTGCTCGTCATAGGTGCCGCTTTCCACCCATACCGTTTCGCCGGGCATGGCGGCGTCGACGGCCTCCTGGATGGTGGGGTAGTCCCTCGGCACCACGATGGCGGCGGTGGTGAAGGCCTTGATGCAGACGTTGGTGTTAGAAAAGATCGTGGGCAGGTCGATCCAGCTATCGCCGTCGACGCTCACATAACTCTCTCCGGGTCCGGCAGTGGCGTTGCTCGAGTAATCCGCGATCGGCATCTCCACGACGAGGGGGAAGGGATCGGTGGGTGCGTCGACCTTCAGGACTACCGAAAAGGTCTGGCCGGGCGCGAGGGAGACCGCTTCGGGGAGAGGGATGGTGTGATAGCCGGGCAGATCAGCGGTCCCGTTGACCCACGCCACAGGACCGGAGGCGTTGCCGGGCGGTTCGTCGATATCGCGGAAGACCGCAACGACGTAGTCGGTGCCGGGTTCACGGGTGTAGAAACTTACCGACCGCAGGTCTTCGTAGCCGTCGGCCGTGAAAACGTTGGCGCCATAAAGCGTCGTGGAACTGCTGGTGCCGATGCTCGTCGTCCATCCCAGGGGGTCGTACTGGTAGACATGGTCCAGGGAATCGACGGCCTCGCCGGTGAAGAGGACCGAAGCGTAGGAATCAAGGTCATCCCCCACGAAAATGGAATTCTCGCCACTGAAACTCCCGAGTTCGGGCTCGTAATACGAGATATAGAAGCAGCCGCCGTCGCCGACACCCTCCCCCCACGAGTTCTTCGCAATGAATGCGCCGGGGCCGGGCGGGGCGACGCTGAAGTTCGCCGCGGGATAGGTGTCGTCCCACCCGACGAGGGCGACCGCGTGCCCGCCGTCGATCTTATATGTCCCATTGTCAGGACGGTAATAGGTCAGGCATGTGTCTATGTCGTCGAAGCAGGTCCAGTTCACGGTAAAGCCCACCCAGAGGGCCCCCTGGCCGCGGATCGTCTCCTTTATCAGGTCATTGTCGAGGGGTCCGGTGCGGGGCGGGAGGAAGGTGACGTTCTGGACATGGACCACCGGCGGCAGGTCGGTCCGCGAGTCGTTCTGCGGCAGGGGAAGATCATAGAGGTCGTCGGTCTCGTTCACCGGCCCCGACCACCGGGTGAGGTAGGCGGTGGACATGAAGGCATGGCCGCCGTCGTAGGGGCCGCGGTCGAAACCGTCAGGATAGAGGTTCGAGCAGAGGTCCTTCATGTTGTTCTCGGAGAAGTCCCAGGCGATACCGGTGTCGGCGAGCAGGGTCGACTCAAGGGAGGCGTAGGTGGCGAAGGCCCAGCAACTCCCGGCCTGTCCCTGGTCCTTCACCGGGGTGAGGCGCCCGTCGTCCCTGAGGTCGAAGGTGGAGGGAAGAAGAGCGTTCGACCCGGCAGAAACACCAGATTGGTCCGACCAGACCAGGGTTGCAGGCGCCGGACGAAGACCGGTCAGAGGATGGGGCGACTCCGCCGTGCTCATCAGGAGCATGCCGTTTGCCGGTTCACTGGAGACGATCGCGTCCTCACCCCTGGCGTCGGAGACGAAGGCCGGGTTGAGGGGAGCGCATGTGTACTGCTGTGCCGATGCTCCCTGAACGACGAGGAGCAGGGCAACCGCACAGATCAAGAGTAAATAGGGAGTTTTTTTCGACATAGATCACCAGAACTGCGTTATACTGAATTGGACAGATCCAAAATATAATAGAATCGAAAACTACCGGATAAGGAAAGGCATCATTATCGCATTTAGCACGATATTATGAATAGAGCAGCAAATGTAGCACCTCCATTACCAGTTTTGTATACCTCTCCGGGCAAGGGAAAAACAGGAACATCTACCCATGAGGATTCCAATTCTGACTGTGGAAAAACCCTCATGCTCAGGTCGATGTATCCCCAGAATTCTATGACAGGAAGTGCGGATCCGCTCCCTTCCCCCTGGAGTCCGCCGGGAGTTCATCGAAAACCTACGGTTCACGGGAAATGCAAAGCATTTCCCTGTCAAAAAAATCTTCGATTTTCTGTGCACGGAAAATCATAGATATTCCTTCACCGGGAATCTTCGATTCCCTGTATTCTCAAGCTCGCTGACGCTCGCAACCCCCGGACCCCCGCTCAGGATAAGGGGGAATGGTTATCTCCCTCTTCAAGATATCCTGTGCCATTTTCCCGGGTCCCATCCTGATTTCGGGGGACGACCAAAGGGAGTCGAAAAGACAAATTCTTCGCTGAAAAAAAGTCAGCGGGCATGGGATAATCTTTGATTTTCGAGTTTCGGGGGCTGTGAATGGAGTGAGCACGAGAAAATCTCCGATTTTCGACGGTGGTCCCCCCGGTAGGCAGTATGGGGAAGGCAGTGGATCCGCACTTCCCCCCATAGGATCAGAAAGAGACATCAACCCCATTATGAGAATTCAACAGAGCCCTTTTTTCATTCCTCTGTCGCGATCCCGAACCGCCGCATCAGCAGGGTGATCACGGCGTCGGCAAGGACGATCGCGGCGGCCGAGGCCAGGACGGCAAGGACCTGGTCGTGCCAGAGGTGCCGGACGAGAGTGCCGGCGGCAAGCCCGGCAAGGACTGCCAGAAAAAGAGCCAGAAGTGTCGCTCTCGGGAGGATGTACATCAGATCAGCATGGGAGAGGGGGAAGGATAACCCTTTCCCGGTTGTAGAATCTATTCTCCCTCCTCCACCCACCTGTGCATATACCCCTCTGCCGGGAGGGGCGTGCCGTCGGCAAAGACGCCGTGCTCCGCCACGACCCGGCCGATGGCTGTCGCCTCCACCCCGGCCACGGGGAACTTTTCGGGCGGGATGGTGAAGAGGAGTTCGAAGTCGCCGCCGCCAGAGAGGGCGAACTCCCGGCCCTCGGCCTCAGGCACGCCAGCGGGGAGGGGGAGACGGGCCGTCTCCACAGCAAAACCACAGTCATTCACCCCGAGCATGTCGTGGAGTGACATCGCGAGGCCGTCCGAGATGTCCATCATCGCCGTCGCCCCCGCGGCATTGAGGGCGATGCCCTCGGCGACGCGGGGCTGCGGGGCGATCAACCTCTCCCAGTAGGCGTCGTAGCCGGAGAGCGCCGCTTGCGCCCCGCCGAGGTACCCGGTGACGCAGACCAGGTCGCCGGGCGCGGCACCCTTCCGCCCGACCGCCGTCTCCGCCGTGCCGAGGCCGGTGGAGACGAGAGTCAGTTCGGTGTGGGCGTCGGTGTCGCCGCCGACGAGAGAGGCGCCATAGGTGCGGCAGCAGCGTGCCGCACCCTCCGTGATCCCGGCAAGGCGCTCGGGACGGTCGAGACCCGTCGCAAGGAGGAGGGCGAGAGGCCGCGCCCCCATCCCCGCGATATCGGAGATCGTCACCGCCGCCGCCATCCACCCGATCTCCGCGTCGGTCATCCCGACAGGGAAGTCCGTCGTCTCGTGGAGCATGTCCGTCGAGAGGACCAGACACTCCCCCCCGTGCCGGAGCACCGCACAGTCGTCTGCCGTCGCACCCTCGGGAAGGAGGGAGGAGACGGCCCGGATCAACCCGCGTTCATCCATGTTTCCGCACCTCCTTCTCCCTCTCCGTCCTGTACTCCTTGAAGACCTGGTTGAGCATCGCCGCCTTCTTCCTCTTCTCGTTCTCCGCGACCAGGGCGCTCCAGCCCTCCAGGGCCGCCCTAAAACGCCCCTCGTCCGCGACCCCGATCTTCCCCTGCACGACAAGCCCGATCGCGGAGGCCGGGACCAGGGGCAGGGAGGCCGCAAGGGCCGCGGCGACGAGGTGCTGGTCCTGCTCCTCGACCGAGGCGCCGGGCACCACTATCGCCGCCACCTGCAGGGCCGCCACCTCCCGCACCACGCTCCGGCCCCATCCCCCGGTCGTCCCGACCGAGATCACATCGCCCTCGTCGATCCCGAGGTCTGCCGCGAGGCCGCCGACCGCGTCATGGGTGAGGGAGGCGATCACCTTCACCGGCACCTGCCCCTCGCCGATCTGGAGCTCCTCCACCCGTTTCATCTGCTCGATCCGCTTCTTCAGGCTCTTGTTTCGCTTCTCCTCCTTCCGGAGAAGTTTCTTGAGGCTCTGTATGATCGCGTCCCTCTTCGCGATCTCGGTGTCCCTCTGGAGGTCGCGGCCGCGATCCGAACGTTCCCTCCTGATCTGTCGATTCAGCCGTGCGATCTCCCGGTCCTTCTCCGCGAGCCCCTCCTCCAGTTCCTGCACGAACTCCTTCAGGCGCTTTGCCGTCCTTTCAAGCTGGAGCAGCCTCTCCTCCCTCTCGCCCCTGGCCTCGGTCTTCGGCCCCTCCTCTGTCGGCGGCTTCTTCTCCGGCTCTGGCGGGCGTCCCGAGAGGTCGGCGAGCACCGCCTCGATCGACCGGCCCCGCAGGACACCGGCCCGCACCTCGTCCAGGTCAAAACCGGGCGGCACCCTCTTTGCAATGTTCAGGAACTTGTTCTTGTTCGACCGGTAGGCGTCGAGGGCCGCGGAGAGGGCGTCCCTCTCGTGGGGGTTTGCATACCCTGTCCCGACCGTCAGTTCGAGTTTGCCCTCCACGCTCCTGTCCTGCGGGGGCACGTACGCGATCGCGTTGAAGGCCCGCCGCACCTTTTCCACCGCGTCGGGCATCGGCGTGACGT